>CANKGI010000136.1 GCA_947481365.1 Bacteroidota bacterium
AACTTCATCTATGCTTGTTTGGTAAAGCGTAATTGCTGCATCATACGAATTATTGTCAACCATATCCTGTAAATGACCAATTCCTTTTGTGCCATCTAAAAATGAAATACGTTTATCTGTTTTCGAATCAGTAATCGAAAAAATTTTGTTCAAAATAAATTCTTCAACAATACTTACATCTAACTTTTCGAGCACGCCATTCAATTGATTTGAAAACTCACTTTTTAGTTTTAACAGGTATGCGTGATGTTTAAAATACAATCCAAATTCATTGGCTTTAAGTGGTTGTACCGGCAAATTGCCGCTCGGTGTAACATCAAAATACAACTCAATTTGTTTTAAAAAATTGGGTGAGTTTATAATTGATTTATCTTTTATTAAACGATGATATTCGAAAATGTGGAGTTTAGAAAAAGGAATTAAGCAAACAGGAAAAAAATTATACGCTTCGTTACCTGTGTAGTTTTTGTTTTCGTCTCTTTCCCACAAACAATAAGTTGCAGCACCGGCCGAGCGATGATGTCCATCAGCAATAAAAATTTTAGGAATAGACGAAAATTCGTCTCTAATAATTTCTATGTCTTCAATATGGTTTACCACCCATAAATTATGTTTCATTTGGTCGGCACAAATAAAATTATATTCAGGAATGTGGTTTTCAATATAATGGTCAATCACTTTTTCAATTCTCGGAGAATCGGGATAGGTAAGCAATACGGGGTTTCCTAAACTCTTATACCATTTGATATGATCGGCAAGTTCGTGTTGTTTTTCAGTAAGTGTGCTTTCGTGTTTTAAAATATTATTGTTTAAATAATCATCAACAGATGCAGCAGCAATAATTCCGGTATATGCATTGCTACCTTTAATTACCCGATAAATATAATAAGCATCCAACTCATCTTTAACGAGCAATCCGTTCTTTTTAAACTCTTCAAAATATTTTAAACCGAGAGGAAAATGTTTTGCAGGATTTCTTTTTTCGCCTTTAAAATGAAGATACGATTTTGAGATGTGCAGATAACTTTCAGGATTTGAATCCAACTCACGAATTGTTTTTTCTGTATTACCCGAATCGTATGAAGGTGCCGAAACATGAGCAACTTTTTCACGAGGGGGACGTAGGGCTTTGAAAGGTTTTATGATTGCCATTTTAGCTTTTTTGCTGTTAGCTTTTTGCCTCTGGCTTCTAGCAATTATGCCAGCAGATAAAGGCTAATAGCCAAAAGCTATATTATTTTTTAAAAAATTCGATTACTTTTTCGGCAAGTTCAATACCAATTCTGTTTTGTGCTTCTTTAGTGCTTCCACCAATATGCGGACTTAAAGATACATGCGGATGTTTTAATACTTCCATGTTTACCGGAGGTTCTTTTTCGAAAACATCTAAGCCTGCAAATGCTAGCTGACCTGAGTTTAAATTGTCTAACAAATCCTTCTCACTAATTACACCACCCCGCGAACAATTGATAAGAGCAACACCATGTTTCATTTTTGCCATTTTCGCAGTATCAATTATCGCTTTATCACCTTCGTTAAATGGTACATGAAAAGTAATAAAATCGCTGTGAGCTATTACCGATTCTTCACTTACAGTATTGATGGAAACTTTAATACGTGAGTTTTGACCAAGTGCAGGAAGATCCAAACTCAAATCAACAACTTCAACAAATGGGTCGAATGCCAAAACTTTCATTCCTAATCCGATTGCAATTTTTGCTACTTCCTGACCAATTCGTCCGAAGCCATATACACCCATTGTTTTGCCTTTTAACTCAATTCCATCTGAAGCTATTTTTTTAAGATTGCCAAATTCGGCATTGCCTTTTTCGGGCATCACTCTGTTTGTAATTTGAATTAATCGTGCACCCGTAAATATATGTGCAAACACTAGCTCAGCAACTGATATGCTAGATGAAGCAGGAGTATTCACTACTTTGATTCCGGCATGTTTTGCATATTCCACATCAATATTATCCATGCCCACACCGCCACGGCCAATCAATTTTAAATTAGGACAAGCATCAATAATATCTTTACGTATTTTACTAGCACTTCTAACTAAAACACCATCATAATTTTTTAATTCGGTTGCCAAATTTTCTTGTGAAACTTTTTCGGTAATCACACTAAACCCTGCAGCTTCCAATAACTTTTTTCCATTGGCATCGATGCCATCATTTGCTAATATTTTTATCATGGTTTACTTTTTAACGCAAAGGCTTAAAGACGTAAAAACACATCATCACATTTGCAAATTATCTAATTATCAAATCAACTTACTTGCTTCAAATTCCTTCATTGTACTAACTAATACCTGCACACTATCAATTGGCAATGCATTATATAAACTTGCACGTAAACCTCCAACCGAACGATGACCTTTTAATCCGCTTAAGTTTTTTTGCTTACAGAGTTTTAAAAATTCTTCTTCGTAATCTTTATTGTTTAAAACAAAATTGATATTCATTCGGCTACGGTCTTCTTTAGCAACAGTACCTGTAAATAAAGTGTTTCGGTCTATTTCATTATACAACAATTCAGCTTTGGTTTTGTTCAGCATTTCCATTTTCTCGAGGCCGATTTCTTTTATCCATCTTAAAGTATGCATGCAAACAAAAATGGCAAAAACGCTTGGTGTATTATACATCGATCCATTTTCGATATGCGGAGTATAATCGAGCATTGTAGGGATTTTACGTTTTGCTTTTTTTGTTTCTAAAAATGATTTCTTAATAATAACTAAAGTTGTTCCGGCAGGACCCATATTTTTTTGTGCACCTGCATAAATCAAATCAAATTTTGAGGCATCAAACGGACGACTAAAAATATCAGAACTCATATCACAAATCAATGGAACTTTTACATCAGGGAAACTGAACATTTCGGTTCCGTAAATAGTATTGTTTGATGTGCAATGAAAATATTTCGAATCGGAAGGAACGGTGTAATCTTTTGGAATGTATGAGAAGTTCTTATCATCACTTGAAGCAACTACGTTTACTTTCCCAAAAAATCCAGCTTCTTTAATTGCTCGTTTAGCCCAAACGCCTGTCGAAACGTATGCAGCAGTTTCATTTTCATCTAAAAAATTATAAGGTATCATATCAAATTGCATACTGGCACCGCCCTGGAGAAAAATAACTGCATAATCATCATTCAGTTTTAAAATATCTTTAACAAGTTGTGTAGCTTCCGAAACAACTGCTTCGTATTCTTTGCTTCTGTGCGAAACTTCTATTAACGAAAGTCCTGTTCCTGAAAAATTTTTCAATGCTTCTATTGAAGCATCAATGGCTGATTGTGGTAAAATTGCAGGCCCGGCAGAAAAATTATGTACTTTATTCATACTCAAAATTAAAATGCGAAATTAAGGTTGAAATACGTTATTTAACCAAACTATTTAAATATTTTTGTTCGACAAAATTTAATGTATGAAAATAAAGATTTTTATTGTTTCACTTATTGTGTTCTTTTCTATTGATGCGAATGCTCAGCGAAAAATAAAAAAGATGGATAGTGAAAAGCAGGAGCAGGAAGACAAAATAAAAGACTACGAAACCAAACCTTGGGTGGAAAAAATTAAATATGGTGGAGGTGTTTCGGCTTTGTTTGGCTCTGGTTATTCCTTCTTTTATTTGCAACCTTGGGTGGGCTATACTGTATCCGAAAGGTTTATGCCGGGTATTGGAGCAACTTATATTTATCAATCTCAAACCTATCAATCATTTACAACAGGGCAAAATCAAACAATAAGCGATAATGTTTTTGGTTTAAATCTTTTTGCAAAAGAATTAATTGCCGGTGACTTTGTAGCCTATGTAGAGTATGCTCCAATTTATTTTAAATCTTACAATCGTGTTGGTGATACTAAAAATATGTGGAACCATCAATTTTGTATTGGGGGAGGATTGTCGCAAAATCATTCGTACCTTTTGGTGTTATATGATTTGATGTGGCAAAATTGGAATCAAACAGACCCTAAAACGTATAACCCAAATTTTAAACCTAGTCCACTTGATTTTAGAGTAGGTTTTATTTTCTAATAATTGAATAATTGCTTTATAAAATATAACATTAAACTTGGTTTGAAAGCAATGGTAAACAGCATACCGTAAACAGCTCCGTAAAAATGAGCTTCGTGATTAATGTTGTCGGATGTTTCTCTTCTCGACATATAATAGGAGTAACCCAAATATGCTACACCCATTAGAATTGCAGGCATTTTAATAAATCCGTAGAAATAAACATTAGCATATGGGTCAAACAAAATGGAAGTAAATAATACTGCCGAAACAGCTCCTGATGCTCCAAGCGAATTGTAATACTGATTGTTTTGCTGCTTGTAAAAAGTGGATGTGTTTGCAGCGAAAATAGAGGTGATGTATAATGTTAAAAATAAATAAGGTGCAGCATTGCCAAATATTAATAAATAATAATGTTCAACTGCTGTACCAAATGAATACAGAACAAACATATTGATAAAAAGATGCATATAATCGGCATGGAGGAAACCACTCGAAACAAGACGATACCATTGCTTTAAATTTTTTACAGCATATGGATTAAATATTAATTTTGACATAAGTTGCTGGTTATTAAAAGCAGCAAAACTTATTAAAACAGTAACGATTACAATTATAAGTGTCATTTAAATACAAATATAACAATTGACAAGAGTTGGCATATTTTCAGATACACACGGATACATCAATCCTGCACTTTTTGAGTTTTTTAAAAACTGCGATGAGCTATGGCATGCAGGTGATTGGGGCGATATTGAAACCGTTGAAAAAATTAAAAAATTTAAACCTGTCAGAAGTGTTTATGGCAATATTGACGGACAAGAAATACGAAGAGAATTTAAAGAAGTTGAAATTTTTGAAATTGACAAATTGAAGGTTGTTCTGATTCATATTGGCGGTTATCCTCAAAAATATTCTCCACAATTTTTAAAAGTTTTACAAACAGTAAAACCCGATGTGATGGTTTGTGGACATTCGCATATTTTAAAAGTAATGCGTGATAAAAAAAATAGCATCATGCATTTCAATCCAGGTGCCTCTGGAAATAAGGGGTTTCACCAGGTATGCACAGCATTACGACTTAAGATTGAAGGTGATAGAATGTTTGATCTCGAAGTTTGGGAACAAAAAAGAACCGACAGATAAGCAACCAATTTTAAATTTGGGTTGTCTAAACTAAAAAAACATATTATTTTGCCCACAGAAAATTTATTACGATGAAGAGAATCATATACACTTTCGCCATTTTGTTTATTGCCCAATTAGCATTTGCACAACAAATGAATCCTTGTGGTACCGATCAAATTATCAAAGAAATGAGAGCTAAGAATCCCAACTTTGATCAGGATCATCAGCAATTTGAAGATGCATTTGTAAAGTATTTAAAAACAGTTGACTTAAACACCCTTAAGGCAAACAATATGGTGTATAGCAAAACAGGACAGAAAAAATATATTATACCTGTGGTGTTTCACGTATTACACAATAATGGTTCTGAAAATATAAACGATAAAGTTATTCGTGATGAGATGACGATTTTAAATGCAAACTACAATGCTAGCAATCCATTCCGTAGTCGTATTCGTAAATATTTTAAAGATATTGAAGCCAATGCAGGTGTTGAGTTTCGTTTAGCAACAGTTAGAGTGCAAACTGATGAAAACGGAAACATCACAAGCCAAACTCCTACAAATGGAATTGAACATATTTATGTAGGTCCGCTTACACAAAAAGCAAACGATAATTTAAAAGTAAACAGTTGGGATTCTCAAAAATATCTCAATATATGGGTGTGTAACTCAATTAAAATAGGTTCACCATTTCCTGTTGGTGGGTATGCAACAATTCCTGCTTCAGGAGCTTCTAGTTCATCAACTCAAGGTGTCATTTTGGTTTATGGCTCAATTGGAAATTTAGGCACTTCAAATCCTTTTAATTTAAATACTGCAGGTCACGAATGTGGTCATTTTTTCGGTTTATATCATCCTTTTCAAGGTGATAGCTGTGGTTTAGATGGCGATAAAATATTAGATACACCTCCGCGTTATTTTACACCTGGAGTTGCTCCATTTACAGTTTATACGCAAGATTTTTCGGCAAACCCTGATTCGAATGCTTGTGCTATGGATAATCCAGATATGCCTGATCAAATGGAAAATTTTATGGATTACTTTACAGGTTCATATTCAAACTTGATGTTTACTTTGCAACAGGTAGCACGTATGCAATTTGCTCTTGAAGTTTATCGCAGAAACTTATGGCAACCCGAAAATCTTGTACTTACAGGTGTTGATTCGGTGTCATTTTTAACAGCACCTAAAGTTGTTCCTATTGCTGCATTTAGTATTTCAAACAATCAAAATTTAACTGATATAAGAGCATGTGTAAACAATAATATTACTTTTATTGATAACTCATATAACACATTAACAACTTGCCCGATAACTTCATGGGCATGGGACTTTGGCGATGGCGCAAATCCAAAAACAGTTACAGGACAAAATCCAGGAACGATTACTTATAACTCGCGTGGATATAAAACAGTTACATTAACCGTTACAAATGCAAATGGTTCTAACACCAAAATAGCAACAAACTATATTTACATTGAAGGACCGGAAGATGTTACATCAACAGGTACTTACTATGCTGATATGGATTGGAATAATGATTTTTTACAAAAAGGATGGCATTTTGAGAATGAAGTTCCAAATATGAGTTTTAATGGAGTATCGGTAAATCAATGGCAAAGAAATACAGTTGCATCATTTGATGGAAATGCTTCTTATGTATTGTCGAGTCACTTTACAACAAATGGTTCAAACTATTCATTAATTTCACCTCCAATGAATTTCAGTGCAGCATCAAATCCATATTTCGAATTGAATTATGCATTTGCTGCCAATTATGCTGCTGATGGTCTTAATCCAACACAAGATGCATTAAATATTTTAACTTCTACAGATTGTGGTAAAACATGGCAATCAAGAATGAAAATTGGAGGAAGCTCTTTTGAAAGTAATTCTATTCCTGCCACTAATGGAACTAATGTAACAATAAATCCATTGTCGACTTTAGCCGGTAATGCTAAAATCAATTCTTCATTGGAATTTATTCCTACTGGAGCATCACAATGGGCAAAAATGACACTTTCAGGTTCATCTATTCCGAAGGTAGCCAATGTTAAATTCAAAATTTTATTTTCATGTGGTGGAGGAAATAACCTTTATATCGACAGAGTTATTGCAGGCTTAAATTTAGGCGTTAATGAAATAACCGCAGCTGATTTGAAAATGGGAATTCATCCAAATCCTTTTACATACAACACTACTTTATCTTATACATTGCCGATAAAAGCAAAAGTTGATGTTAAAGTTTATGATATCGTAGGCAAAGAAGTTGGACAACTTTTTTCGGGAACACAAGAAAGCGGAACACAAGAAATTGCATTTGATAGAGCTAAATACAATTTAAACAGTGGACTTTATTTTATTAAAGTTGTGATTGACGGTACAAAACAGTTTACCCAAAAAATCGTTATCAACTGAAATTGAAACTATTGAGAATTATAAAAGTCTGGCATCTAATGCCAGACTTTTTTTTTGTGGTACTTTTTAAAATATTTTTTGCGAAAGTCATTTGCAGGATTACTTTTGCAGACGGAGAGTTGGCAGAGTGGTCGATTGCGGCAGTCTTGAAAACTGTTGACTGTAACAGGTCCTGGGGTTCGAATCCCTAACTCTCCGCCAAATAGTATGAAGCCCTGCGAATCATTGATTTTGCAGGGTTTTTACTTTTATATATATTGAATAGTAACGATTTAGATATTATCAGCAATCAATCATGAATATGAAAATTGATATTTGGACAGACATACTATGCCCTTGGTGTTATATAGGTAAGCGGGAGTTTGAGACTGCCTTAGCCAAATTTGAACATAAAGATAAGGTACAGGTAACTTTTCATAGTTTTGAACTCGACCCCAATGCAAACAAAAATTACGATAAAGACATTTATGATATGCTTGCAGAGAAATATCAAACCACTCGCGAAAAATCAAAAGCCATGCACGAAAATGTGCAAAATAGGGCAAACGCTGTTGGGCTAACTTATCATTTTGATATACTCAAACCAACCAATTCATTTGATGCTCACAGGTTAATACATTTAGCAGCAAAGCATGGTAAACAAAGCGAAATGGTTGAAAAACTTTCGGCAGCATATTTAACAGAAGGAAAACATATTGGCGATGTTGAGACGCTAATCAACATTGCAAAAGAAACAGGTTTGGATGAGAAAGAAACTGAGCAAATGTTGCATTCAGAAGATTTGAGTTATGAAGTGAGAACAGACGAACAAGAAGCTAGACAACTTGGTATTAGCGGTGTTCCATATTTTGTTATCAATCGTAAGTATGGTATTTCGGGGGGGCAGCCAAACGAAGTTTTTTCGGAAGCACTTGAAAATATTTGGAAAGAAATGTCATTGGAACTC
>CANKGI010000137.1 GCA_947481365.1 Bacteroidota bacterium
ACGCACCAAAGGATTTTCAGCAAAACTGCCGATTATTTTTCGAAGAAAATTACTGCTACCGATATTGAATTAATCACCATTTTAGATGAACTGGATGATGATTTTATCTTCAAAAAGTTTTATACAGATGGAAAAAAGAAAATCCGTACTGCCGAATTTTTTCAGAACGAAAAATATTGTCCACCCGAATTGTTTAACGAACAAATACGACCATTTATCGAAGAGCGATTAAATATTGTATTACAAAAACTTCGTGGCAAAACAATTTTTAAAACAGGAAACGACAATAATCCTACATCGGTAAAATTATTGGTGGCAAATGAGAAAGCAACCGTACTTTTTCATTTCAGACGTAACGAAGAAGGCACGCGTTATTTTCCAACCATAAAATACAAAGGCGAGCGCATTGATTTTATGTATAAAAATGCTGAAATCGTTTGTACCACTCCGGCATGGATGATGCTCGAAAACATGCTTTACGATTTTGAAAAACATGTTGACGGAAAAAAATTGCATCCGTTTTTAAACAAACGTTTTATTCAAATAGCACGAAACTCCGAAGAAACTTACTTCAATAAATTTGCCACACAATTAATTGAAAAATTTGATGTGTATGCCGAGGGTTTTGACATTATCACAACCAAACCCATTGGCAAAACTGTTTTAAAAATACAGCCGTTTTATGACGAACAGATTTCGTTGAAACTATGCTTTAAATACGACAAAGCATTATTTGAATATGGCTCCGAACAGCAAATTGTAGCTGTGGTTGAGAAGAAAAAAGACTCGTACGTTTTTAAACGCACCAAACGAAATCGTGTATGGGAAGATGAACAAAAAGAAATTATTCAATCGCTTGGATTAACTCATTTGAATAACTGTTTTTTTAGCATTGGCAAAAAATCGAATGGACGTACAAACGGTGAATTGCTCAAATTTGAAACCACCAATAAATACGAATTTCTTGAATGGCTAAACGACCACAACAACACATTACACGAACAAGGAATATCTATTGAACAAACAGAAGAGTTTAACAAATATTTTATTGGCTTACGCGAAATAAAACTCGAAGTAAAAGAACAAAAAGATTGGTTCGACATACAAGCCGTTGTAAAATTTGGAGAATACTCGTTTCCATTTTTGGCACTTAAAGAAAATATTTTGCGTGGTAAACGCGAATTCATTTTACCCAACGGAATGATTGCTGTGATACCTGATGAATGGTTTGGAAACCTAAGCGGCATTCTCGAATTTTCGAAATCGGATGAAGACATTAAATTGGATAAACACCACATCGGACTGATTGAAGAAATTACGATGAGCGGTGGAAAATATTTACAGTTATCTGATAAGCTTGAAAAAATAAAAGGTTACGGACAGGTTCGCGAAATGGCGCTTCCTCAGAATTTTAAAGGTGAACTTCGTCCGTATCAAAAAGCAGGATTTGATTGGTTTTATTTTTTAAAAGAAAATCAATTTGGCGGTTGTTTGGCAGATGACATGGGACTTGGAAAAACGATTCAAACATTGGCATTGCTGCAAAAAGAAAAAGAACTGTATATCGAAAACAGATTACAGCAAAAAGTAATTGCCGAACCTGCACCTCTCGAAATACCTTCGAGTGTAAGTCAGCTCGATTTGTTTTCAACTATTGCCAATACATCAGCAACCGACAACAGCTTAAAACCAAGCGCAACAGCTGCAGCTACACAGCCAATCGAAAACGGAACATTTATTAAAACATCACTTATTGTTGTCCCAAACTCGCTTGTATATAACTGGTACAACGAAGCCAAAAAGTTTACACCCGATATAAAAATTTTGGTTTACACCGGAATTTCGCGCGAAAAAAATCAGCAATTATTTATCAATTACGATTTAATTATTACCACTTACGGTACCGTTCGTGTTGACATTGATATCCTGAAAGAATATAAATTTAACTACATCATTTTAGATGAAAGTCAAAGCATCAAAAACCCAAATTCGCTTTCATCGCGTGCTGTAAAACAATTAAAATCATCTCAAAAATTAGTGCTCACTGGAACGCCAATTGAAAATGGTGTGCAGGAACTTTGGAGTCAACTGTCGTTTATTAATCCCGGATTATTGGGCAACTTACAATCGTTTACCGAACGGTTTGTAATCCCTATCGAAAAAGGAAAAGATGTACATAAACTGCAACAACTAAAGGCTGTAATAAAACCATTTGTATTACGCAGAACAAAAGATCAGGTGGCAACAGAGCTGCCCGAAAAATTTGAACAGATTGTGTATTGCAACATGACCGATGAGCAAGCCGAAGATTACGAAAAAGTAAAATCGTATTACCGAAATGAAATTTTAAAATCGCTGCGCGAGCAAGGCATTGGCAAAACACATTTTGCTTTGCTGCAAGGTTTAACAAAGCTGCGGCAAATTGCCAATCATCCTGTTTTGGTTAATCCCGAATATGCAAACCAATCGGGAAAATTTGATGAAATTATCGCCATGGCCGAAACCGCAAAATCTGAAGGTCACAAGGTTTTATTGTTTTCGCAATTTGTAAAACAATTAAGTTTATACCGCAAACATTTTGACGATAAAAACGAAACTTATTGCTACTTAGATGGAAATTTAAGTAACGAACAAAGACAAAAAGTAGTGAATGAATTTCAGCAAAACGAGCAGATAAAATATTTTCTGATTTCGTTAAAAGCCGGTGGACTCGGATTAAACCTTACCACTGCTGATTATGTATTTATTATCGACCCATGGTGGAATCCAGCTGTTGAACAGCAAGCCATTGATCGAACTCATCGTATCGGACAAACTAAAAATGTGTTTACTTATAAATTCATAACAAAAGATACGGTTGAAGAAAAAATATTGGCATTACAGGAAAAGAAAAAAACACTTGCATCAAGTATTATCACTACCGAAGAAAGTTTTATAAAAAGCATTGATGCCGATGATATTTTGGAATTATTGAGCTGATTTGAATATAAGATTTAAGAATTAAGATTTAAGAGTGAAATGAATTTTACTTACACCGAAAATGAAATTACTGTTGCTGCACAAAAAATAATTGAGGCATCGGGCAATTACACCATTTGGACATTTGATGGAGAAATGGGTGCAGGGAAAACCACATTAATAAAAGCTATTTGCAAAACATTGGGTGTGGAAGATGAAGTTTCGAGTCCAACATTTTCATTGGTAAATGAATACAAAACCAATGATGGAAAAACCATTTACCATTTTGATTTTTACCGCATCAAAAACATTGAAGAAGTATATGACATTGGCTACGAAGATTATTTTTACAGCAACAATATTTGCCTGATTGAATGGCCCGAAAAAATTGAAGAATTGTTTGTTGGCGAAGATGTTTTCAGAATAAAAATTGATAAAATGAATGAGGAGAAAAGAGTGGTTATTTATTAGCAGTTAGCCCTTAGCTGTTAGCTTTTAGCTTTTGCAAATAATTTTTAAAATTGGAGTATTATTGCCTAACTAAAACCATGAAACCTAAAACTAAAAATATCAGAACGTTTGACGAGCATTTTAAAAAAGCAATATGGCAAACGTGGTTCGGCAAAGCGTACTGAATTTGAAATAAAGGCAAAAGCTTTTTTGATTGGTGAAGTGATAAAAAGATGAGCGCCATTTAGCAAAAATGACACAAGAACAACTTGCTGATAAAATTGGAGCAAAAAAAAGTTTCATTTCGCGAATTGAAAATGGTAAAACAGACATTCAATTATCAACTTTATACCGACTTATTGAGTTTGGACGTGGCAGGGAAATAGAAATTAATGTGAGATAAATATGTATTTAGCATTTACAAATACTTTCTAAATTGCTTTTAGCGACACGGCAACTTTTAACCGGCATAGTTTGACAATGGGAATAAAACACATTTACTGGTTCGCATACTTTAACCTTGACGAGCCAAGTGTGCGTTACAGAGCGAAATTTCCATTGCAACAACTCAAGCATAATCACGGCATTACTTTCTCAATCGTTTATCCTGGTTACGATTTTCAAAATTTGAGCAACTTTATACTGACATTTTTCTCTGCTTTGCTTTTTAGAAAGAGCAACTCAATAATTGTGTTTCAGAAAATTTACACAAGAGGTATTTATTCGTCAGCTTTAAAAGTGCTTCTATTTTTTAGGCCACATCATACCCTTTACGACATTGACGATGCAGAGCATACAAGACGATGTGCAAAGACAATTCACTATTTTATGAAAAAGTGTTCTGCTTGTTCGGCAGGTAGCAAATCTCTTGTTGACTATATCAAACAATTCAACCAAAATGTTTTTCTCTTGACTTCACCTATTATTAACCACGGCTTGACAAAAGCATCGTTAGAAAAAACGATGACCGTTGGCTGGGTTGGCTATTACGGAGCTCACCGACAAAGTTTGACTGAATTATTTTTCCCGGCTCTTTATGACATTGACTTTCCGATAAAGCTTAAACTTCTTGGGGTTGCAAACGAGATAGAAGAACAAGAGATTAAATCATACTTCAAGAACAACAAAAACATTACAGTTGAAACACCACTAGGTTTAGACTGGCTAAACGAACATTCCATTTATGAAACAATCGCAACGTTTGACATTGGCGTTTCACCGCTTATGAACAATGAGTTTAATCGCGGTAAATCTGCTTTTAAACTAAAGCAATGCTTATCTTGTGGCGTTCCGGTATTAGCTAGCAGTGTGGGCGAAAATAAAACGTTTCTTCAAGACGGTGTAAACGGATATTTGTGCGACACCCCCAGTGACTATTTTCAAAAACTCACTTCGATAAGAAGCTCTCAGAACTGGAGCTACAATATACTTAGCTTAAACGCAAAAAAAACTTTCCCTACATTTAGCATCGACAATTATTGTTCAACATTTATAAACCATTTCAAATGACGACATACCTATCAGCTCCCACGCATCGGTGATGAGTGGTATCACACCTCTTTCAAAATTCTTAAATGCGTTGGCAAATAATTATTGATGCGGTTTTGCAACACTTTTACCCAACCAATTCCTAAACCTTGGTAGGTCAATAAATAAATTCCTTGCTCGTGTTTTTCTGTTAAAATTAAAGTGTCTTTTCGTAAATATTTTATGGCTTGCTCTTTGGTAACTTCAATACTCATAACCGATTTTGAAAGTTTGTTCGACATGGCCAGTTGATGTGCAGGAAGTAATTTATCATTCATCATCTCTCCCATTAATACTCCGGCATTTTTTAAGTGCAGATATTTTGCCAAAACTGCTAAATCTTTAATATGATTTTTGTTGATGGCATGTATGTTTTTATTCCATTCGATAAATTCAAATTCATCGGCATTTGTTATCCAAGATTTTATTTCATCTAAATTTTTACGTTGCACAAAAGTGAGTTTTTGTTCACGGTATTTTTGCGTAACGATAATATCAGTTGGCTTTTGTAATACCGAAATAAATAATCCTTCGCCTTTTACTTTGTGGGGATAAAATCGAAATGAAGAGATGAAGGGATGAGGTGATGAAGGTTGATTTGATGATTCGCTGATTTGATGATTTGAGTTGATATCAATTTTTACATTTAACAAACCATATTCATTCATCATCCATTTTACATTTTCTTCGTTTTCGAGTTGGTTAAATGTGCAGGTTGAGTAAATTAAAAAACCTCCCGGTTTTAGTGCGGGCAAAATATCATCAACAATTCGTTGCTGACGAGCAGCACATAAAACAACATTGCTTTCGCTCCATTCGTCAATTGCTTTTTTATCTTTTCTAAACATGCCTTCGCCACTGCAAGGTGCATCAACCAAAATAATATCGAAAAATGCTTTAAGCGATGTAAAATCTTTGGGATCATTGTTGCTGATAAAAACATTGGGTTGTCCCCAGCGCATTAAATTTTCGTCAAGCACATCAACCCTCGAGCGAATAATTTCGTTGCTCACCAGTAAATCATTTTCACTCAATAAACTATTTATTAAAGTGCTTTTACCACCCGGAGCTGCGCATAAATCCAATACTTTAACCGCACGATTTTCTTGTGATAATATTTG
This sequence comes from Bacteroidota bacterium, assembly GCA_947481365.1. Lineage (GTDB taxonomy): Bacteria > Bacteroidota > Bacteroidia > UKL13-3 > UKL13-3 > CAIUEQ01. Next base: position 6,057 of record CANKGI010000137.1, read on the forward strand.
TTTGAGCACATGATGCAAAAACATGGATGAACTTTCTTGCACATAATATGCGCCAGCATGAAAAAGCGGGTCGGCAATAAACGAAGGGCGTTGTGCTAAGTATCTTCCATCCTCACACCATGCAACTTTTTCTTCATCATCAAATGCAATTGATTTTTTAAAAGGATTTTTACGTATGGAAGTAATGGGATTGTTTTCCAGTGCTAAAAAAAAAGATTCAGCATCTGCACCAAGCAAATCCCGAATCTTTTCTTCAAATTTTTGTGGGAGTTTTATCACTCCGCTAACTTACAAAGTCTTACTCAAAAAATGATTGAATTCAGTTTTTAAATCAGAATAAATTTTTTCATACGTTTCCATCTGGTCTCTTAAAACGGGATGGTCAACAGTAAAGCGATGATCGCTGGCAACAGGATTTGCTTCTACTTGTTTTGTTAAATTGTTTTCGTATTGTTTAATTTCGTGTCGTAACTCATCAATTACTTCACGTTGACGGATAAATTGATTTTGAAAATGCTCAACCTGAGCGGCAACCTCACGAACGTTATTGGCTTTTAGTATTTCGCCAAGTCGTTTGTTAAATACTTGAATTTCGTCTTTATTGAAAGATAATTTGTCTAACCATTCGAAGTGTTCTGAATGGAGTTCGGAGATGTGTTTTTTAGCTTCCATCGGTTTATAAATTTACTCACCGAAGTTAGTAAATAATGTATCGTTCCCAAAATGATATTCATCATGTCTAAAAATATTCTTAAAAATTCAAATCAACATACTAAATTACTTGTCTATCCGTCAATTTCATTATATTCACAGCCCAAAATAAATTGATCGCATGAGTTTTAAAATAGTAAGAAAAACATTGTTGTTATTGGCTTTACTGCCAGCATTTGCTTTTGCTAAAGATGGTTATAATATTACCATCAAAATTAACGGACATAAAAACCAAAAAGTGCTGCTTGGTTATTATTTTGGTGACAAACAATACGTTAAAGACAGTGGTGTAACGGATGCCACCGGAAAGGTTGTATTTAAAGGTAAAGGCAAAATTCAAGGAGGAATTTACCTGATTGCATCGTCAGACAAAAGGTTGTTGTTCGACTTTGTTGTAACCGAAACCGAGTTTACGCTCGAAACGGATACCATTGATTACACAGGAAACATGAAAATAAAAGGTTCGCCCGAAAATGAAGTGTTTTTTGCCTACTCAAAATATACCAACCAAATGGGTGCCGAAGCTACCGAGGTTGAAAGGAAAATGAAAGCTGCTAAAGCAGAAAAAGACACCGCATCTGAACGTAAATACAGAGACGAATTGCGTGGTTATGATAAAAAGGTTACCGAATATCGTAAGAATGTTTCGATAGCACATCCTGATTACTTAATGTCGAAAATATTTAAGATGATGGAAGATGTATATGTTCCTCCAGCACCAATATTACCTAATGGACGCAAAGATTCGTTGTTTCAATATTTTTATTTCAGAGATCATTATTTCGATAATTTTGATTTTAATGACGACCGCATTGTTTACACTCCGATATTTCATCCAAAACTCGAATCCTATATTTTAAAACTTGTGGTTCAAATTCCCGATTCGATTATTAAAGCTGCTGATGCATTAATCAATAAGGCAAAAGGAAACAAAGAGATTTCTAAATATTGCATTTATTGGATAACCAATCATTACGAATCATCAGAATACATGGGCATGGATGCAGTTTTTGTGCATATGGCATTAACTTACTATACCGATAAAAACCTTACACCTTGGGTTGAAGATGCTTTGCGTTTTAAAATTACCGATCGTGGACAAACATTAAACTATAACCTTATTGGTAAAGTTGGACAAAACCTAAACATGCCCGACACAAACGGAATTTATCAGTCGCTTTACAACGTAAAAGCCGAATACACTGTATTACTGTTTTGGGATGCAAATTGCGGAAGATGTAAAGAAGAAGTTCCGAAATTGCTCGAATTATACAAAGCACAAAATGCTACAATAAACTTAAAAGGAAAGAAGGTTGAAGTTTTTGCAGTGGGAATGACACCTGAACCTAAGGAATGGAAAAAATACATTCACGAACATAAATTACCTTGGATAAATGTTCACGACCCAAATCATGAAAGTAATTTTCGTAAATTTTATGATGTGTACAGCACACCTGTCATTTATTTGCTTGATGAAAACAAACGTATTGTTGCAAAACGATTAACCATTGAACAGATAAAAGATTTTATCGAAAAGGGAATTAAGTAGCAGTGGGATTTGGGAAGTGGGAAGTGAGAAGTGGGAAGTGAGAAGTGGGATGTTAGAAGTTAGAAGTGAGAAGTGAGAAGTGGGAAGTGAGAAGTGGGAAATGAGAAGTTGGAAGTTAGAAGTGGGATGTTAGAAGTGG
>CANKGI010000138.1 GCA_947481365.1 Bacteroidota bacterium
CTATAAAACGTTTCACTAAGTGAAGGTAGGAATTAATTTTAAAACGTCAACAACTCATCTAACTCAACTTTAAATCGTTCTCTTGGTAAAAAATTATTTTCAAGATTTGTATTAAACGGAACCGGTGTATCAAGGCTTCCGCTGCGCATTACAGGTGCATCTAAATTTTTAAAACAATGTTGCGAAATGTGTGCGGCAATCTCTGCTCCTATTCCACCAGTCAATGTATCTTCATGCAAAATAAATGCTTTGCCGGTTTTCATCACGCTAGTTTCAACGGCTGTTTTATCCCAAGGTAATAAAGTTCGCAAGTCGATAATTTCGGCATCTATATTTTTTTCTTCAACATGCTTTACCGCCCAATTAACGGCAGCTCCGTAGGTAATAATGGTAACATCATTTCCTTCGCGCACCATTCGTGCTTTGCCAATTTCTATCTCGTAATAATCATCAAAAACATCTTCTTCAATATCTACTGCACGATACAAATTTTTATGCTCGAAAAACAAAACCGGATTGGGATCGGAAAACGAAGCTGCCAACAAACCTTTTGCATCACTTGGTGTTGAAGGATACACAATTTTTAATCCGGGAACATGAAAAAACCAAGCTTCATTGCTCTGCGAATGAAACGGCCCGGCACCAACACCGGCACCAGTTGGCATGCGCACCACCACATCTGCATTTTGTCCCCAGCGGTAAAAACTTTTTGCCAAATTATTTACAATCTGATTAAAACCCACACTCACAAAATCGGCAAATTGCATTTCAACCATGGCTTTCATTCCTTTAATCGAAAGTCCATAGCCGGCACCTAAAATGGCACTTTCGCAAAGCGGTGTGTTGCGTATTCTATCCTTGCCAAATTCTTCCAACAAACCTTGCGTAATTTTAAATGCACCACCATACTCGGCAATATCTTGTCCCATAAAAATGAGGTTGTCGTGCTTTCGGAGAGAAAGTTTCATTCCATCAGAAATAGCGTCAATCAAGCGTTTGCGGGTTTTTGAAAGTGATGCAGGTTTGATAGTAACGTTCTGAAGATTTTCAAAATTTTCTGAAATTGTATTTTCAATTGGCGAATACAAATCAGCCAATTCAGTATTTGTATCGACAATTATTTCTGGTTCCTCCAACACAATTTCAACTCCAGTATCAATTTCATTTTTTATCTCATCACGAAGTTGTTTAATCAATTCATCTGTCAATATTTTTTCCGACTTCAAATAATTTTCATAATTATTCAGCGGATCTTTTTTGCCCCATTCGTCAAACAATTCTTGCGGAACATATTTTGTTCCCGATGCTTCCTCGTGACCACGCATGCGGAACGTCATACACTCTAAAATTACAGGACGAGGATATTCGCGAATCGATTCGGCAAGCGTTTTTACGGTATCATAAACTTCCAAAATATTATTGCCATCAATTTTCACGGCTTCCATTCCGTAACCAATTCCTTTATCAATAAAATTTTTGAATTTAAATTGATCTCGGCTCGGAGTAGATAATCCGTAACCATTGTTTTCTATTAAAAATATTACGGGCAAACTCCACACTGCAGCAGTATTTAACGCTTCGTGAAAATCGCCTTCGCTTGCACCACCATCACCACTAAAAACAAGGGTAACTTTTTTTTCATTTTTGAGTTTCGATGCCAATGCAATTCCATCGGCAACACCAAGCATCGCACCTAAATGCGAAATCATTCCTACAATGTGATGCTCGTTAGTACCGAAGTGAAATGAACGCTCGCGACCTTTTGAGTAGCCATTCATTTTTCCCTGCCATTGCGAAAATAATTTCACAAAAGGCATATCGCGGTTTGTCCAAACACCGAGGTTACGATGCAGGGGCAAAATATATTCATCGGCATGTAAAGCTTGTGTGCAACCAACACTAATGGCTTCTTGCCCAATGCCCGAAAACCATTTGCTCACTTTTCCCTGACGAAGTAAAATCAACATCTTATCTTCAATCATGCGAGGTTTGAGCATGCCTTTGTATAAATTCAAAAGGATATCGTTGCTGTAATTTTTCTTTTCAAATTGCATACTGCAAAACTATAATTTTAAACGGATTGCCATATAAAAAACAAAAAAGCCGTTAGAAAATTTCCAACGGCTTTCGATATTTAAAAATAATGATGTTTTAATGACTTATCACAATCTTTCGATTGATGATGCCTTCATTTGAATGAATACTCACAAAATAAATTCCTGCTTCTAAACAACTTATGTCGATTGATTGCGAAACTATGTTGGTTAACTTTTCATTTTTCACAATTCTTCCAGACAAATCCGCGATTGTTAAAGTGGCATCCTGATTTAAACCTGATGTCTCAATAAATAAAATATTGTTTGCAGGATTGGGATAAAAAGAAAATGACTCTTCATTAATTTCATTAATGCCGGTGTTTGAAAAAGTTACTTTACGGATTCGGTAGTTATACGTATCAGCAATAAATAAATTTCCATAAGTATCTATTGTTACACCATTTGGTGAATACAAAACAGCTGAAGTTGCTGCTCCTCCATCGCCAGAAAAATATGATGAACCATTACCTGCTACAGTTGTAATAAAACCTGTTGATTTATTTACTTTACGTATTCGGTTATTACCTTGGTCAGCAATAAATAAATTTCCATACGAGTCAATAGTAACTCCTCCATAAGGATTATATAACGAAGCTGAATCAGCCCTTCCTCCATCGCCTGAATAAGCAGCAGTGCCATTGCCTACAACTGTATTAATAATACCTGTTGAAGCGTTCACACTTCGTATCCTGTTATTACCATTATCAGCAATGAACAAATTTCCAGATGCATCTATTGCAACTCCTACTGGTGAATATAATTTAGCTGATGTTGCGGCTCCTCCATCGCCTGAATAACCGTATGTGCCATTACCGGCAACTGTAGTAATAATCCCTGTTGACGCATTCACCTTTCGGATTCGATTATTATATGTATCAGCAATAAATAAATTTCCGGATGCATCCACCGCTATTCCATATTGGTTATTTATAGAAGCTGAAGTTGCGGCTCCACCATCACCTGCATAAAGAGTATATCCGTTACCTGCAACAGTTGTAATGATACCTGATGACATATTTACTTTTCGTATCCGACTGTTTAATCTATCAGAAATAAATAAATTTCCGTAAACGTCAATTGCTACTCCATAAGGATTATACAACGAAGCTGAATCAGCCCTTCCACCATCACCGGAAAATCCTGCAACACCATTTCCTGCTACAGTTGTAATTATTCCTGTTGATGCATTTACTTTTCGGATGCGATTATTATATTGATCAGCGATGAATAAATTTCCAGCAGCGTCTATTGCTAAACTTGAAGGTTTATAAAGAGAAGCTGAAGTTGCAGAACCGCCATCGCCTACTCCAGTAAGTGGATTACCACCACCGGCAATAGTAGTAATGATTTGTGCTTTAAGAAAAATGGTAGATAATACAAAAAAAAAGAAGAGCGATTTTTTCATAATGTGTGGTTATTATCATTGACAAAAAAATTGTTCAGCTAAGGTAATTATTTAAATACAAAAAAAAGCCGTTAGAAAATTTCCAACGGCTTTCAATTTATTTTTATGAAAATTTTAAGAATTAGATTTTTTATGATCGGCTAAAAATTTCTCTAAGCCAATATCGGTAAGCGGATGCTTAAGCAATGCCAAAATTGACTCGAGCGGGCTGGTAATAACGTGTGCACCAAATTGTGCCGATTTGATAATATGAATTGGATTGCGAATAGATGCTGCCAAAATTTGTGTTTGAAAACCCTGAACGGCATATATCTGAGCAATCTCGGCAATCAATTGAATGCCATCGTAGCTAATATCATCTAAACGACCAACAAACGGAGAAATATAAGTTGCTCCTGCTTTTGCTGCTAAAATGGCTTGTCCCGAGCTAAACACCAATGTACAATTGGTTTTAATTCCCATTAATGTAAGATGTTTTATGGCTTTAATTCCGTCTTTTATCATCGGAATTTTTACCACAATTTTTTCGTCAATCGAAGCCAGTATTTCGCCTTCACGAATCATCCCTGCAAAATCTGTTGATATTACTTCTGCACTCACATCACCATCAACGATATCGCAAATGGCTTTGTAATGTTTCATCACATTATCGGTTCCTTTTATTCCTTCCTTTGCCATCAGCGAAGGGTTTGTTGTTACTCCATCAAGAATTCCGAGGTCGTTTGCTTCGCGAATCTGTGCGAGGTTTGCTGTGTCGATAAAAAATTTCATCCGAGATTATTTATTATTTTGCGCAAGTTTACTTGAAAATTTTAAAAGCGTTACACAATTCATCAACAATTTATGGTACCTGATAAACAATTTTGGAACGACCGTTACATTCAACAACAAACTGGATGGGATATGGGACAAATTTCAACACCGTTAAAAAACTATATTGATCAGATTTCGGATAAAAACATTTCTGTATTAATACCTGGTTGTGGCAATGCGCATGAAGCCGAATATCTACTAAAGCAAGGTTTTATTGATGTTACATTAATTGATATTGCCGATGAAGTAGTAAAAGAAATTGAAAAAAAGTTTTTGAATGAAATAGCTAAAGGAAGTTTGAAAGTGATTTGCGGTGACTTTTTTGAACTGAACCATTCATTCGATTTGGTTATCGAACAAACATTTTTTTGTGCCATCAACCCAACACTCAGACAAAAATATGCTGATAAAATGTTCGAAATTTTAAAACCAAACGGGAAGCTTGCTGGTGTTATGTTTGGTGTAAAGATGGAAGGTGGACCACCATTTGGCGGAACAAAAGAGGAGTATGAAAAATACTTTTCTCCGTATTTTCATTTCAATAAAATGGAGGATTGTTACAATTCGATTAAACCCCGCGAAGGCAGAGAGTTATTTGTGATACTTCAGAAAAAAAGTGTGTAACTATTCTAAATCCCAAGCATTATAAAGCTCGTGTATTAATACGTTTTCGGCAGCTTCCATTTTATCATCGGCCATCACCACTTTCATGGCAAACGCTATTAATTTATTACGCTCTTCGTATGATGAAATTTTATAGAACTGTGCTGCTGTTTCTAAAAAGTGATTATGTCTTTCTTCTTCAGGCAATGCTTTTATAAAAGCCTGCTCTTTAATGATATCAATTTTTTCTTTAAAATTTTCCTCAAGAAACTCAATCATGATTGAACTTTCCTCGCTGTGCAAATGTCCGTCACTCAATGATAAAATCATGAGCAGATGGAGACCTGATTCAGTGCGATTCATTTTCTGTATAAATTGTGTAGGCATTTTGTTATTTTAATTATTCTATAAATTTAAGTGAAGAATTTGTAATTGCAAATGTAACGATTGAATATATTCAGTTATTTTCGCGCCATTAAAAATCATAAAATGAAGTTCGGAACTAAAGCAATACATGCAGGTCAAGAGCCTGATCCAACAACCGGAGCCATTATGACTCCCATTTATCAAACATCAACATTTTGGCAAGAAAGTCCTGGTAAACATAAAGGTTACGCATACGCACGTGGTAAAAATCCTACGCGAAATGCCCTTGAAAAATGTATTGCAGCATTAGAAAACGGAAAGCATGGTTTGTGCTTTAGTAGCGGAATGGGCGCCATTGATGCGGTTGTTAAATTATTGAAACCAGGCGAAGAAGTGATTACCGGAAACGATTTGTATGGTGGAACTTACCGCATGTTTACCAAAGTGTTTGCCAACTTCGGAATCAAATTTCACTTTATTGATTTAAACGATGCAAACAATATTACGAAGTATATCAATGCCAATACAAAATTATTGTGGATTGAAACACCAACCAATCCAACAATGAAAATAGTTGACATTGCTGCATGTGCCGCGATTTCAAAAAAACATAATCTCATTCTTGGTGTTGACAATACTTTTGCTTCTCCGTATTTGCAAAATCCGCTCGACCTTGGTGCCGATATTGTGATGCATTCGGTTACAAAATATTTAGGTGGACACAGTGATGTGGTAATGGGAGCATTGGTTACCAACGATGATAAATTGCACGAACAACTTGCCTTTATACATAACTCGTGCGGTGCAACTCCCGGACCACAAGATAGTTTTTTGGTTTTGCGTGGATTGAAAACATTGCACTTGCGCATGAAAGCACATTGCGAAAACGGAAAAGTGATTGCTAATTTTTTGCACAATCATCCTAAAATAGAAAAAGTATACTGGCCCGGATTTCCCGATTCGCCAAACCATGACATTGCAAAAAAACAAATGCGCGATTTTGGTGGTATGATTTCGATAGTATTAAAAGGTGCCGACTTGAATGAAACATTTCGCATTGCTTCATCATTCAAAGTTTTTTCGTTGGCCGAAAGTTTAGGTGGCGTTGAATCGCTCATCAATCATCCGGCAACAATGACTCATGCATCGATACCAAAAGCCGAGCGCGAAGCTGCAGGTGTGGTTGATAATTTATTGCGATTAAGTGTAGGCGTTGAAGATATTGAAGACCTAATGGAAGATTTGAAAAACGCGTTGAGCTAATTTTTTATCATTTTATTCTAAAAATAGCTGCAATAATTAATTGGTTAAACAGCTAAGCAGTTTTTTTGATGGTGGGGTGGTATAATTCCTAAGGAGGTAACCTCATACAATAATTGCTGAATATTTTGGGCTCCAAAAATCGATTTAATTTTCTTTACTCTGCTTTCAACAGTTCTAACATCTTCGCCTCTTTTATCGCACACTTGCTGATTGGTAAAACCTTTTGCAAGCAATTGCAATGTTTCAATTTGTGATGCTGATAAATTGTACGAATTAATTCCATCAACCTGCTCCTTTATTCTTGCAAATTCTTCATCAGTTGAATTATTATTCTCGTAATATTTTATATCGGATAATACATCAACTAAAGCTTTCTGTAATCCTTTAAAATCGCAATCTTTTGTAGTATAACCTTCAATACCGCTTTTTAATAATTGTTCGGCAATAAATGGTTGATAAATCATACTCAAACAAATTATTTTAGTGTTTGGCAATTTACTTTTAAGAACAATGGCAGCTTCAATACCACACAGCAAAGGCATATGGCTATCAATAATTAATAGCAGTGGTTTGTGAGCAATAGCTTGTTTTACCAAATCGTAACCGTTAATACTTGTAAAAGTTATATCGTAAGTATTATTTTTTCGGAGAAAATTATAGAGCGTACTTTTCCAGTAATTATCATCATCGGCAATTCCTATAGTTAAGTAGTGAATCATTACATTAAGTTTGTGTACACGAATATATTCAAGTTTCTGAATATAGGAGTTCCGTATTTATACTGAATTTTATAATTCAGTATTTTTACTGATGAAAGTGTTTTTTACACCTTTTAGTTTTGCCGCATTAAAAACTACAATATGAAAAAACTACTTTACCTCACTCTTTTTATTGCAAGCACATTTGTTGCACATGCACAATGGAACGGAACAGACCCATTAACAACAAACAGCCAGGTTGGTATTAGTACACCAACACCCGATGGACAACAAGAAATTGTTCAATCATGGATTAATAGCCCTTATCCATCATTTGGAACATTTGGATTTATTAAGAAAGACCTTACACTAACCAGAATTGTGGCTAATCAAAGTTCACCCGACCCAAGTCAAATCCCTTTATTTCGCCCACAATTTTTAGTTCGTACAGCTTATGACCAAAACTTTGACCCGAATAATTCTACCCAATACACTACAAATTTTATTGTTGATGGAACAGGTAAAACAGGTGTGGGTATTGCCGAACCTTTGGCACAATTGCATGTGTTAAACACTTTTCTTGTTTCGGATGCAAGTAAAAATGATGTATTTAAAGTAACAACCAATCAAATTGTTTTTAAAAATACTACACAGGAATTATTTAAAGTAAATTCAAATGGTTATGTATATGCTAGAAAAGCTGTTGTAACGCTTACCAACCCTTACCCCGATTTTGTTTTTGAAAAAACGTATAAGCTTACTCCGTTAAGTGAAGTAGAAACATACATTAATAAGTACCATCATTTACCAAATGTAAAATCCGAGACAGAGGTGAAACAGAGTGAAGGAATTGATGTGGGCGAAATGCAACTTAAATTATTAGAAAAAGTTGAAGAGCTAACCCTATATGTAATACAACAACAAAAAGAAATTAATGAATTACTTGCCTGCCAAAAAAAGGGCTTTGCTAAAGCAAGCAGGAAAACTAAATTAGCCAAGCAATAA
>CANKGI010000139.1 GCA_947481365.1 Bacteroidota bacterium
CTTTAGTAACACCCAAGGCGAAAAGCAAATAGCTATTTATAACCTACAAGGAAAACTTGTTGCACATTACACAACAACAGAAAGTGTTTACGAAGTGAAAGAGCAGTTGCCACATGGAATGTATTTTATTAAAGCTGAAACAACACAAGGTTCGTTTAATACAAAGTTTGTGGTGGAGTAAACTAGTTCGTTTATATTTATAATTGAGGATGATGTTACAAAAGAACATTCCTCACTACGTTTCGGAATGACAAACCCTTCACGCGCATTTGCAATGCGTGTGCAAAAGATTTGCGTTCAAACAAAATTAATGCGTGAATATAAAAATATCACTTATTTTTTATATTGCATTAGCAAAAGAAATAATTGTCTTAACTGAAACATGTCTGAGTTTTTGAAAATTGAAGATGGCAAAGCTTATTTTATAACATTTACTGTTATTAACTGGTTAGACATATTTTTAAAAGAAGGATACACAAACATATTAATAGATAGTATTAAATATTGCCAGCAAAATAAAGGTCTCGAAGTATATGCATACTGCATTATGCCAAGCCATGTGCACATGATAGCAGCTGCCAAAGACGGAAGTTTAGGAAGCATTTTACGTGATATGAAAAAGCACACCTCAAAACAAATAGTAAAAGCAATTGAAGAAAACAATAGCGACAGTAAAAGAGAATTATTTCTCAATCAATTTTACACAGCAGCTAAAAATAGTAACCGACATAAAAAACATTGTTTTTGGCAAGAAGCGAATTACCCTGTTGAATTATATTCTGATAAATTTATTATTCAGAAAGAAACTTATATACACATGAATCCAGTAAAGGCAGGTATTGTTTCGAAACCTGAATATTATCGATTAAGTTCGGCAAGTGATGAAAGCCCTATAAAAATATTACCATGGAAGTAAATTTACATTTTGCAATAACTGCTTAAACACGCATTGCAAATGCGCGTTAACGGTAAGTATTGTTGTAGAATAAACTATTACAAATGCTTTTCGGCATGGTACGATGAGCGCACCAATGGGCCAGATTCAACCACTTTAAATCCCATTTTCATTCCTTCGGTTTCGTAATACTTAAACTCATCGGGTGTTATAAAACGCTCAACAGGTAAGTGCATTTTGGTGGGCTGTAAGTATTGCCCTATGGTAACCACATCGCAACCATGGTTATTTAAATCGCGTAATGTTTCCAATACTTCTTCTTGCTTTTCGCCAAGCCCAAGCATTACCCCCGATTTGGTTCGTACACCACGGTCTTTGGTTTTTTGTATTTGCTCGAGACTTCGTTCGTATTTTGCCTGTGGCCTTACTTTACGATAAAGGCTCTTTACAGTTTCCATATTATGCGAAACAACTTCAGGCTTTTCGTCAACCACCATATACAGCAAATCCCACTTCGACATAAAATCGGGAATAAGCGTTTCCATGGTCGTACCCGGACTCATTTCTCTGACCTTACGAATGGTTTCGGCCCAAACAAAAGCACCTTTATCGGGCAGCTCATCCCTATTAACCGAAGTAATAACTGCATGCTTCACTTTCATCAACCTTATAGCATCGGCAACTCGGGTAGGTTCATCTTTATCATACTCACTATTTCGTCCGGTTGCTACCGCACAAAACGAACAACTTCGTGTGCAAATATTTCCGAGAATCATAAATGTCGCAGTGCCCTCTCCCCAGCATTCACCCATATTGGGGCAACTTCCGCTTTCGCAAATGGTATGTAATTTATGCTCGTCAACAAGCCTACGAACATTGCGGTAATTTTCGCCAGTAGGCAACTTAACTTTTAACCACGAAGGTTTTTTTATACGCTCTTCAGCAAGGGTTGGTAATTCTATCATTTCACTTATTAAATCCGAATGTGTATTCGATAAACATGGTAAAAAACAAATAATCGGCACTGGTAAATGCCATTAGTTCGAGTGGTTTCGAAAATGCATCAACAGTAAATCCGGCTTCAAGACTTTTAAACTCATCAGGATATTGCCCCCACTCTACCGCCAAACTACATTTACCGTAACCACCCGGAACAAAAGTTAACTGATTCATTCCATCCATAAATGAAGCATTGCCCATAATCATATATGGGTTGAAATGTATGACAGGATCATATCGCTCTGAAACTACTAATGCATGACCTGATTCGTTTTTTAAAATATCGAGATAAATGGGTTTTAAAATAGCCGTTGATAAACCAACCGAATAATTAAAATGCAACGAAGCAGCATTCTTATAAGGTCGCTCGGTTATGGCAATGTTTTGTCCGTAACCTACACGAAGAAAAAATGCCATATTCAATCGTCCAAAAGTATATTGACGTGGGTTATCGGATACAATACTATAAATACGTGTTTCTTTTAAATGCCTGATTCGCGATAAATCAAAATCGAGCATATTATTAATTCTTCCGGTTTTGTGCCATCCCATCTTAAAATTTATTCCACCCAAGCCGGTACTGTTTAAATTCATACCAAATTGTGTTCGTTTCATATATAGCAATTGCGATTCGACAATGGCATCATTTTGTGCAATACCTTCGAAACAAAAGCTTAAGAAAAACAGAAATAAATACAGGCGTATATTAACGAACACTTTATTAATATTGAATTTCAAAAATAATCAAAAAATGAACACTTCCGAATTGGAATACCAAGGCGAATTACGAACCATTGCAACTCATGTATTTTCGGGCACAAGTATATTTACCGATGCCCCACTAGATAACCATGGTAAAGCACAAAGCTTTTCGCCAACCGATTTGCTAGCAACAGCATTAGCTAGTTGTATGATTACAGTAATGGGAATTGAAGCTAATAAACACAATATAGATTTAACTGGAACCAAATTATTTATTCAGAAACAGATGGCAATAAACCCACGAAGAGTATCAAAAGTGATTATTCACTTCGATATTAAAAGTTCGGTAATTAGTGAAAAAGAAAAATCAATGCTCGAGGATATAGCACTAAATTGTCCGGTGGCTAAAAGTATTAACACCGAAATAAAACAAGAAATAACGTTCAGTTATCTTTAAAGAGAAAGAGATATTTTTACAGGCTCGGCTTTAAATTTTGGACAACTTCCTTTGCATGAATAAAGGGAAAATAGAACTAACACCGATACTGATAACAATAATAATTTTTTCATTTGTATAGATATATGGTTGACTTAAATAGAAATTCGGATGCAAATCTATAATATAAATATTGAAGATTTATCATTATTTGATTTAAAATCATTCTTGAATGAAAATTTAGGTGTGGATATTAGCAAAACTGTCCTCAAATTATCACAAAACAAGCGAAGCATTAACAATCTTCTGTTTACACAACTCGAAATATATCCGAAAGCTGTTTCAAAATTGCCAACATTTACCAGTAATGATTGCTATTTCACATCTAAAAGTTTTGAGCAATCAAGTTCGGAAGCTACAGCCCTTTTTAAAGCATCATTATTTAAAGGAAACAACATGCTTGATCTTTCGGGCGGACTTGGGGTTGACGACTGGGCATTTTCTGAAAAGTTTAAACTTGTTGTTTCTATTGATAAAGATGAAGAGCTGAATAAAATCGTAAGATTTAACTTTGATAAACTTAATGTAAAAAATGTAGATCGAATAGATGCAGACGCAAATGAATTTATCAAGCAAAACAACCATTACGATTTAATATACCTTGATGCTGATCGCAGACCCGAATCAACAGAAAAAAGGGTTTTATCATTAAAAGAAGGCGAGCCCAACATTATAGTTATCCAAGAAAGACTATTTGAAATAACCGATACCATTCTGTTGAAATTATCGCCCATGCTCGATATTACCGCTATTATAAACGAGTTGAAGAATGTTAGTGATGTTTATGTAATAGCATATAAAAATGAAGTGAAAGAATTACTGGTTACACTCAAAAAACAATCAGATAATAATATTCAAATTCATGCAGTGGATATTGAAAGGAACAAAAATATTCAGTACACTGATACTTGGAAAAATGAAAACCAAGTGGTGTATCATAGCAATGGTTCGTACTTCTTCGAACCTGCACTTAATATTATTAAAGCAGGCCTTTCGGCAAGTTATGCCTCGAAACTTAACTTAAAAATGCTCGACCGAAATAGTTATTATTTTACAGGCGACAAATTCCTTAAAGATTTTATGGGAAGGCAATTTGAGGTGATCACGCAAATAGTTTTTAGTAAATCGGCAGTAAAAAATTATCTTAAACTGAACAATATTGAAAAGGCAAACGTTTCTAAACGAAACTTTCCCATGGAAGTGAAAGAAATAAGAAATGAATTTCAACTGAAAGATGGTGGCGATGACTATTTATTTTTTGCCCAAAACAGTAAAAAACAAAAACTCTTGTTTCACTGTAGGAAATAGTAATACTTAAATTACCCTTGATTTACCTTTATCTTCAACTTCTTACCAGCCGCAATCTTGTTTGATTTGGTGTGGTTCCATTGCTTTAATTGTTTCACAGTAACATCATATTTATCAGCAATGGCAGTAAGAAACTCAACATGTTTTGTTGAATATATGATGGTTTTAGGCTTTGCATTTTTATGCAATCTATCAAATTCCACTTGCTTGTTGTAAGCAATCAGGTTTTCATCAAGATGTGTTTTAAAACTACTATCACTGGTTAATTTTGTAAACTGAATAACCTTATCGTAAGGTAATGTCAATGGTATTTTAGCATTGGTAAACGGAATAATATCTTTTCTAAAAGAAGGATTGTATTCTCTGATTTCATCAGTTGTCATTTGCAAGGCATCAGCCAATTGAGCAAGTGTATAACGATTATCAATAGAAACGGTATCGGTTTGGTAATTGATTGCTAAATCTTCTGAAGGATAAATATTGTGTTCAGAAGAATAACTCATTAAATAAGCTGCAGCAATAAAAGCAGGAACATAACCTCTTGTTTCTCTTGGTAAATATTGTTGTACTGCCCAAAAATTCTTAACTCCTCCAGCACGTTTTATCGCTTTGTTAACATTACCCGGACCGCAATTATAGGAAGCTATTACTAGTAGCCAGTCGCCATAAAGGTTGTATGAGTTTCTTAAATATTTTATAGCAGCATCAGTCGCTTTTGCAACATTTCTTCTCTCGTCATAAATATGTGTGGTTTGTAAACCATAAATTCTTCCGGTTGGAGCCATAAACTGCCACATACCTGCAGCACCCACAGGTGATGTAGCCATAGGGTTTAATGCTGATTCGATCACAGCTAAATACTTTAACTCAAGAGGCATCTTTTCACGATCTAAAGCCTCCTCAATCATCGGAAAATAGTAATTAGACCACGCCAAGATTTTGGAAGCCAATTTGCGTTTTCTGATGGTATATAAATCAATGTATGGTTTTACATATTCATTATAATCTAATGGAACTTCCGACTCAAGAATAGATAAGCGATATGAGTAAACAGAATCGGCATATACCGGAACATCATACTCATCAAAACCATAAATATTTAAATCCCCTCTCGGTATTTGCTTAAATAACTTGCCTCTAACTTTTAACGTATTGCTATCAATTAAAGCCAAAGAAGCTTCGGATGCAACAAATTTATTACGCAACTGTGCATTGGTTCCCCCAACCAAAACGGTCAGAAAAACTATTGTAAGTATCGATTTTAAATTTATTGTCATTTACTTTTATTTAAGTACAGAATAACAAATATATCCCTTATCAATTAAAAACTCTAAAACGTGTAATTATTTTTGCCACTAATTTTGTAAAAGCGCCCATTAAAATGGTCAAACAGTGGCTAATGATGGCTTATTCTATAACCTATGAGATCAATATGTACTAAGATATTCTTGTTACTACGCCAGTTTTTAGTTCATATACCTGTCCGCTCTCAGGGCAAGTTGCTTTTCCCGATTGGTCAAAATTTAAGCGATGTCCGTATTCACTCATCCACCCTATTTGTTTTGAAGGATTTCCAACCACCAAGGCAAAAGCCGGAATATTTTTAGTAACAACCGCTCCTGCTCCAATAAAAGCAAATTCACCTATATCATGTCCGCAAACAATGGTAGCATTTGCCCCAATTGATGCACCTTTACCTACATGCGTTTTTGAATATTCTCCTCTTCGGTTTACAGCACTTCGTGGATTGGTTACATTGGTAAATACACATGATGGGCCAAGAAAAACATCATCGCCACAAGTTACACCGGTATATATCGAAACATTATTCTGAATCTTTACATTTTTACCTAAAACCACTTCAGGACTGATAACTACATTCTGTCCAATATTACAATTCTCGCCAAGCACACTGTTTGACATGATGTGTGAGAAATGCCAAACTTTTGTACCTTTTCCGATGTTACATCCCTGATCAATAATGGCAGTTTCGTGAGCAAAATATTCTTTTTCCATTTTGTATTACTTTCGTTCAAGTTTACTATTAAAACTACTTTTTACAAACATATATATCGATGAAACGAGCATTTTTTACAAAATTTAAAGAAGAAGAACACACAGGATTCAGCACCCGAAGCGGTATTCAAGGTTCACGACTTATGAACAAAGACGGAACATTTAATGTAATTAGAAGAGGTATGCCTTTTCTGAATAGATTGAATCGTTTTCATGATTTGATTACCATGCGTTGGTCTACATTTAATACGATTGTGATTGTTTTTTATCTCATCATCAATTTAGTATTTACCCTACTTTACTTACTTGCCGGAGTTGAACACCTGGGAGGTACAATAGCTATAAGCAGTACCGATAAATTCTTCGAAGCGTTTTTCTTCTCCTGTCAAACCTATACAACTGTTGGTTACGGTAGAGTTAATCCTGTTGGATTGCCTGCCAATATTATTGCATCCATCGAATCATTAACCGGACTCATGTCGTTTGCCCTTGCTACTGGTTTAATTTATGGAAGATTTTCTCGCCCCAATGCAAAAATATTGTATAGCGAAAATGCCATCATCGCACCCTTTCAAAATGCTACAGCATTTATGTTCCGAATTGCAAATGCACGCAAAAATCAATTGATAGAATGCGAAGCACAATTGATGATGAGTTATGTTGATTCGGAAACTGCAATCAGAAAATTTTTACCTCTAAAACTAGAATACAATAAGGTAAGCGGACTTGCAATGAGCTGGACCGTTGTACATCCGATAAATGACGACAGCCCATTGAAAGGAATTAGTCCCGATGACTTAAAGGAATTTGATGCTGAGTTTATTTTTATGTTTAAAGCGTTTGACGATACCTATTCGCAAACAATACACGCGCGAAATTCATTTACTCATCACGATATAGTTTGGGGTGCAAAATTTCAACCGATGTTTCATACCGATGAACATTCGAATGCTACCATACTTGAACTCGACCAAATAAGTTCATATGAAAAAGTAGAATTGCCTTTGGTATTGCAAAAAGCTTCGTCAGAGTAGTTTTATTTGATTTATATCTCATTTTCTTGTGTGCCACTAAGTGTACACATCTCACTCATATATCCACACTTTATTAACATTTGTGCGCTATCCATAGCTAAACCGCTGCCACGTTTGAGTTAAACTTGTATTGTGAAAAATCGAGGAACAATGCAAGGTATAAACATTTTTACAAAATCAGTTTTGGCAATTGCAACGCTATTTTTTGTTAGCGAAACAAATGCTCAATGGCGTGATGTAAAAGCAAATATTGATGATGAGTTTGCGCAAACTGCATACTTTAATGATATGTGTTTTCTAAATCAGGATTACGGATTTGCGGTAGGTAATGGTTCAACCATTTTGATGTTTGATGGAATGGGATGGCGCAAACAGGAAACACCTGCAAATGCTGCATCAACATTTTTTTCGATAAGCATGAATGCTGATACATTGGGTTGGATTGTTGGTGAAGGAGCTACATTTTATCAATACGATAAAGTTAAAAACACTTGGAGTTATTTTAAAAATGTTGAAATAGATAAGAAAGATTTCGACAAGAAAAACAAACCGATGATTGATGTGCGCAGTGTTTACACAATTAGCAAAACAGAAGCATGGGCAGTTTCATCGGGCGACAATATTTTTCATTTTGATGGAAAGAAATGGGCACGCATAACTTGTAACGATGTTGCTGAACAATTATATTCAGTAACGTTTATAAATAAAACAGGTTGGGCTGTTGGCGAAAATGGTGTGATACTAAATTGTACTGATGGCAAATGGAGAAAAGTACAATCGCCTACAACAAATAAATTAC
>CANKGI010000140.1 GCA_947481365.1 Bacteroidota bacterium
CCGTATGAAAATATTTCATACATTTTCATTTGCCATTTTGGTTTATTGGTTAAATGGTTTTTACATGTAGAAAGTGATGGAATTAAAGGAATAAACAATAGAATAATACTAGCAGTAACGTAAGTTAAAATTACGATAATATCCCAAACAATAGGAGACTGAATTCTGCCATGTATAACTAAATGATACAACCTTTCAGGACGACCCATAGCTGCAACGATACTCACACCTGCGAGCATAATAGCTGCTACTGCAATAATTTCTGCAATCCTTGATAATGGTCGGTACCATTGAAAATTAGTAAGCTTTAGTACTGCCGACATTAATACACCAATTAAACTAAGTGCCACAAAAAACACAAAGTTAGAAATGTAAACGCCCCACATTGTATAGTCTCTTAATGAAACTGTAACATATTTACTTTTTGTTTCCTGAATAAAGTATGCGTATACACCGGCCATACAAATTACTACAAGAAATGCAATCCAAACTTTGCCCCAAAAACCCCAATGTTGAACCGGGCGAAGCAAGTCTTCTTTCATTCTCATGAACTCTTCCTGTGTGAAGGTTTCGTGAGTTGTTTTATCGTTGTTAAAATTATTTTCGCTCATATTAATTGTATTTAATATTATTCGGCTTTGTTATGAATTTCTGTTGCTTCTTCAAATGGGAATTGACGTTTAACAGGAGGTAAATAATAAACACGTGGTTTAGTTCCTAACTCCTCAAACTGACGATATCCTGCTCTACTTCTAAGCAACTCTTTTAATCTAAAAGTTTCTTCACCATTCGTAACGGTATCTTCATATTCATCACCGAAGAAAATTGTTCCGTTTGGACATTCAGTTACACAACTAGGTAATTTACCTTTTGCTGCAGCATCAGGACAGAAATCGCATTTCGAAACTGTTCCTTCTGTTGAAGGTTTTGTTGTACAACATTTGTCTTTATCGTTTTTATGTTCTTCGAAATGTTTCATCGATTCGGGACGACCGAAATTGAATGTACGTGCAGAATAAGGACAAGCTGCCATACAGAATTTACATCCGATACATCTGTCGTTATCAACTGCAACAATACCATCAGTACGTTTAAACGTGGCATCTACCGGACAAACTTTTGTACATGGCGGATTATCGCAATGGTAACATGTTTGTGGGAACCAGTATGGTGCTGCAAGTTCAGAATCCTGCATTCTTTTCACTTTGATCCATTCAACCGGAGCCAATACATTATGCATACTTTGGCAACCTTCAACACATTTGCGTGCATTAGCACAACGTGCAAGATCAATTACCATAATAAATTTTCTTCCAGGAATACCTTCACGTACGTTAAACTGCGCAAGCTTTTCCTCTGATGGATGTGAAACTAAACTGCTATCAACTTCTACAAGTTTACCATCAGCTGTTAAAACTTTCACCTTCTCTCCTGTTTCTTCAGTTCCGTTAGCAAAAATTTTGTTTTTTAAACCGATACCCGCAATGGTTGCAGTTCCGGCAAGCAATCCTAACTTAAGGAAATTCCTTCGGTTAGATTCTTCGTTTTCTTTTTTCATAATCAGTTATAAATGATTTGATGATTATTTACTAAATCCCCACTGACGTGTAATGTTGAAACCGATCAACCATGCAGGAATACTTAAATTGGTAAGATCACTATTATTATACACACGAGCATCCTGACTTAAGATACCACTGGCGTTACAAACAAAAATCTGAAACTGATGATTTCCTGTAGACACTTCAATTCCGATACCTAGATTAGGCATTGGTTTAGTAGCTTTAGGCATATCTTTATTATCAGCAAGTGGTAAATTATATTCAACCAATATGGATGATTGTGGACTGAATTTATAACGTCCAACTGCAGAAGCTCCAAAAAATATGTGTTGACCTGAAAACGATGCAGAATCGAGTAAGTTATAATATGCGCAATATGCTCCAACTTGTAATGATAAATGGCTGTTAAATTTACGTGAAACCATTAGCTCATTGTAGTATGTAATTTTATTCAGTTGGTTAAATTCGTTTTTCATGTTAAGCATCTTTTCGTCTTTAACAAACTTACGTGCAACATTACCTACGTAGGTTACCGATACTGGCATACCCGATGTTTTTTGTTGAAGAATTTTATATCTCCAACTGAAATCAAAATTATTGTTTGCCTTACACGATCCAATACCTACTGATATATCTTTAGTAATACCATAACCAATATATAAACGAATATTTGAAGGAGCATAAACTCCGTACAAATCGTCAAATTTATCCATGGCACCGAAACGATGTTGTATGGCTACATCCAATGAATGGTTTCCATGAGTTTCGGTTGTATTGCTATTAATTAATGTACTGTGTTCGAAAGCATTTTTAACTGGTTCCGGACTCGATTGTTCTTGTGCAAATAACACTACCGGTATTGCCATTACTGCTACAATCGATAGTTTTTTAATATTTATTTTTCTCATTGCTTTTAAATTTATCTGTTCAATTAATTATTCTGCGATCCTTTTTTAATCCAATCTGAAAAAAGTTTCAAGTCACCTGAAGATAGTTTTGCTGTTGGAGGCGGAGGCATAATTTTAGCCGCTGTTGTCATTTTCTGATACAACAAAGAGTTTGTAGCTGATGTATCATCCGGATTAATAAAAGCACCATTTACGAGTTGATCGTAGGCTTTATCTGCCATTAAATTCGGATTGACCCCACCGGTAATATGACAACCTGATCCTAAACAATTTTTTGTAAAAATTGGAATAATATCAGTTTTAAAAGTAACCTCTGCATTAGGATTTCTCTCTACAACAGGGCCTGTTAATGAAAGATATTCTTTCGTGCACGACACACCAGATATCAATATCAAAAGGAATACTGAAATGATAATATTGTTTTTCATATTCATTCTTATTTAAATGTTAGAATTTCTTTTGCTGAACCGATATGATTTTTACCATCGTTATTCATTAATGCTATACCAAAGTTGTAAGTTTTACCTGATATCGCATCAAACTGAATATCGTCAGCATTATTGGTTTTTAACTTACGGGTAATTAATACTTGGTATTTTGTATGATGGTTTGTTGCATCACTTAATGAATTACCAATATGAGCAGGAGTTACATTGCTAAGAGCTGTAATATCCGCATTGCTGTTTCCAACAGTTGGTTTATTTAAGAAGTTTCCAGCAACACCAGCTAATCCTCTTATAAATGTTACGATGTCATCTTTTTCTACTTCACTTAAGCCACCCCAATAGTTTGACATTTCAGCAACATCGTTCATTCTGTTTTTCATACCTAATCTTGTATATGCAATAAATTTTTGTGCTGGGAAATACATGGCATCGCCATGGCAATCTCCGTCAGAACATTTACCAACTCCTCCGTAATAAACAAGTTTTCCGTTTGCTGCATCACCAGGCATGACTGTTTTATTCAATAAATATATAGCAGGGTTTAAATTTGTTGATGTTCCATTTGGAAGTGTAATTGTTTGATCAGTTCCATCCCATTCATATTTTGGTCCTGACCTATCAGTTGAACCAGTTGTATTTCTTGCAAAAAATGGGGTACCCAAATCGTAGCTCATTCCAGCTGAATTTGCATTCATATCATGCATATATCCAAGCGGTGCTGATGTTGCTAAATTCCAACTCCATAAATCAACTGTACCTGTTGTTGGGCTCATTACCGCAGAACTTCCTGTACCGTGACATGATGCTAAACAACCGTTATTTGAAAATGTATTTGTACCACTGCTTGCACTTGCTATTTCGAAAGCGAAAGCCAGTTTATCATTATTTTTTTGTGATGTCCAAGCTGTACTATTTTCAGTAGCTTTTAATGGATCATAATTTCCATCATAATACCAGGTTCCTTGAGAAACATTAACAGTGGAATCAATCCACTCAACTAGTACATAAATATTTTGCGCATCATAGGCTGCTTTAAGAGTAAGTTTTGGATCAACACCTTTATTAAAATTTGATAATCCATTGTAAGTTCCGGTCATGTTTAGTAATCCATCACCATAAAGTAAACCTGTGCTAATATCTTTTGCCGATACAGTTAAATAATTTGCAGTTTTCCAGAATGACGAAGTAAATGTATTTGGCGGTGTAGTTGCCATCCAAGCTTCAAGTGTTGAACTAGGTAGTGAAATTTTTGGAGGAGGAGTAACGTAATTGTAATCTTTTTGGCAAGCACCAAGCAAAAGTAGTAATCCTCCAATTGTTGTGAATATGGCTTTATTATAAATACTCATTATTTGCTTTATTAATTTTAAAAAATAAGGGCAAAACATTCGATTAAATGTTGAGATTAATAACCAATTGGTATTTTCAGTTATGTAATCGCAAAATGTGAAAGAAAATTTTGCCCTTTAATTATTTCTATTTGCCACTATGAATGGCTAATAGTATTATAAGTGTTTCTTAGAGAATACCATGTATGCATTTACCCAAACATCATCACCTACTGAAGCTGAATATGCTCCAAAAGTTTTGTTATGAGTTAACGCATAAACACTGTTTGCTCTTTCTGATGGACGAGTTTCGCCATAAGCTAAACCAGAATATTGTTTTGAAGCAGCTGCATCCATAAAATCTGATCTTTTGAAATTGAATGATGCACTGAAACCAGTTCTAAGTGTTCCAGGTCCTGAAGTTCCGCTTGTAAAGAAATCTTTTTGACCATTATAAGTTACACGAACATCAATTACTTTAGTTATAGGTGTTCCATTGTATGCTGTAACTGTATCAGTAATTCCAGTAGCAATGCTTCTGTTATATGTCATGTTACAATGTGCAATGTAAGCATCACCATCTTTTGTCCATGATGTAGCAACTAACCAAGCTGTATCACATAATGGATTAACAACACGTTTTGTAGAATCTGTAAAAGTTACACCATGATACCCTTGTCCACAACCTTCGTAATTATCACGACCAGGTTCACTAGTACAAATTGTAGAAACTAATACATAAAACTTCATGTAATTGTTAGCAATATTGCTTGATTCGAAATGGAAGTATGCAGGAGGACCTGACACATTCGGACCAACCGAGAAAAATGCATCTTGAGGGAATCTTGGGTTAAAGTTCAAATTTTGATTTGGAATGTAGCTACCGTTCTTAAGAGTTGGTGCTTGATGAGCTCCTCCTAATTTACCTGCAGGTACTGAGAAATTCGGAACAAATTCATACTCTGCAAAACGACCTGTTAAGTAAGTTTCAGAGAAATCGAAATATTTTGATTTCCAGTTTACATTACTGTGTGATTTTTCATTTGTAAATGCAGTGTCAACAATAAAACCTGCAGGACAAGGTACTGCAATGTTTGGCACGATAACTTCTTTGATTTGTGTTGTGGTAATGGTGTCGTGAATGTACTGAGTTAATGTTTCAGTTACTGTTTTGGTTTCTGTTTTTGTACATCTTTGGAAAAAGAAAGACATACCCATTGCAAATGCAACTAACAAAAGTGTTCTGTTGTTTTTGATGATACTAGTTTTCATGTTTTTTTTAATTTACTTGTTTAATTGATTTATTATTATTGATAATTTAATTATTTAAAGCTTCAAAACTATTTAAGTAAGTATAGCTTGGAAATGACTATCGTCACTAAAAAAAATGAAATATGTCACGTTGAGTTTTCTTGATATCTGTAATTTTTCATAATGCTTAGGATTATTTCGTTTAATAATTACAAGCACAAAGATGTAGCTTGAAGTGTCTGTAAAAAATGACTTAAAATGGCAGAAGAATTGTATTTACTTATAAATAAAACTGCGAAATAACAACTGAATTAAAACGAAATATCAGTAGTGCTTTTTATCCATTTTATAATTAAAAGAACACGAAAGAATAAGCCACTAAATAATAGCTACAAAAAAACTGGAAATATTATTTGAAATTAAATATTACAACTACTTAGCAGACAAATTCCACTTGCGCGCAATGTTAAACCCAATTAAAAATTCGGCTTTATTGATGTGGTTATCTATACAAACTCTCATTTCATCATTTGCAATAACCGAACAATTGGTTACAAAAATCTGAACCATGTTATTTTTAGTTGCAAACTCTACTCCTATTCCTAAGTTTGGTTTAAACAAATGTGATGAAGTTGATTTTATAGGATAATCATAATCAACAATGATGGATGTCTGACGGTGTATCTTATATCTTCCTAATAATGACACTCCCAGATTACTATTTTCCTTTTCAGATTCAATAAAATTAAAATATGAATATGTAACTGCAGCTTGTAATGATAACTTTTCGTTAAACTTTCGTGCCACCATCAATTCATGAAAATATGAAATTCTGTTTAATGGATCGTACTCACCATTTTGGTTTAGCAATTCATCTTCACTTAATCCACATCTCGAAACTTCTCCGAAATAAACAACAGAAACAGGCATGCTACCTGATTTAGTTTGTTGCAATAACTTTAGTTTAACATTTGCATCAACAATGTTTTTATTTTTAGTAACACCTGTTCCGATACATAACCAATCGGTAATTCCGTAATCAAGACCTAGCCTCAAATTGGATGGCGAATATAATCCCAACATATTGTTGTCGTTTCTGATTAATCCGAAACGTTGCTGAAAAGTAAATTCAATATCTTTCTTTTCTAAAATATCTACAGTTTGATTATTGATGAGTAAAGGATTTTGAAAAGTACTTTCTACATTGTTACTTTCTTCTGAAACTTCTTTTTCATGTTTCTCTTGGGCCTTTGTAATTAAGGGCTGACAGAGTATGAAGCTGATGAAGATAAATGCTAAACTATTTTTTACTGTAGTAATCATGTTTATCAATTTTATTATTTGACTGGTCAAAAATAGAATCAAGTAACTAATACTAACATGACGTCAATCAATAAATTAAATGATTTATTTCAAGTAAAATAAAACAGATTACAAAAAAAAACTCATCCAAATATTGAATGAGTTTTAAAACTAAATAATAAACAAAAAATTACGCTCTAATGGTATGAGGATTTAAATCCTTAATAACTTTCTTTAGCTTATCGAGATTAATAATTTCAATTTTCCTCCCTTTTTTTGCTATCAGCCCTTCTTCTTCAAAATCGGTAAACTGACGAACAACTTGCTCTGAAGTAGTTCCGGCAACTGCTGCAATATCTTCTCTTGTAAAATGAACATTAAGCTCATTATTTGCATTCACACCAAAATTTTCATTTATCAGTAAAAGTGTTTCAGCAATTTTTTCTCTGATATTCATTTGTGCAATATTCTTAATCCGCTCTTCAATCTTTCTTAATTCACGAGAATAGAACATCATAACACCATAAGTAAATTGCGGGTTATTCATAAACAAATCATGTAATGTATTATTTTCTACAAAGCATATTTGCGAATCTTCCATAGCCACAGCACTAATAGGATAAATATCATTACCTATACCTTTGTGACCCAAAATATGGCCATTATTAGCAAACCTAACTATTTGTTGTCTACCGGTAATTCCATTCGACAACACTTTTACTTTACCATCTTGAACAAAATAAATTCCTAGTACTGGCGCACCTTCGTGAATAATATTTTGTCCTTGTTTATATACCGTATAATATTTTTTCTGATCTACAACATCAATCCAATCTGATGAGCAAAATTGCTGAATGAAACAATTTTTAGTTTTACATTCTTTGCAACTAATTTTATTCATATTTCGATCTATTGTACCTGTTTAAATATTTAGAGGCTTAATAATGCTTATGTAGCATTTTATTTAACATGGGGGCTTACTCTTTCGTGAACAAAATTATTGTATTACGTAAGCTGATAACATGACATTAATCAATCTGAAAAATGATTTTAATCTTATTTTAACATGACACGTAAATCATTTTCAAAATAAATTATTGTTCTTTTACAACTGAAAATATAGCTACTCAACATATGATGCACATTGGTTTTAGAGTTAATATATTATTTAAGTACTGCATTTTCTATAATTAAATCATACTGATATCCAGAACCAAAATCTTTATTTAAAGAAATGATTCCTTCAAAGGTTATTACATCACCAATTTTAACTACTTGCTGAGAAGTTATCGTTAAATCGAACTGACCATTATGTTCTGTTCCGTCTTGAATATGAATCCAATTTCTTCCCATTATTTCGCCATTAAATTTCGTAACCTTGCCTTTTACCACAACCTTTTTTCCTGCAAAATTTTACTTATTCGAAA
>CANKGI010000141.1 GCA_947481365.1 Bacteroidota bacterium
ATTTGTGTTTCAAAACAAAAGTAATGAATTATTTTTATGGAAATTCAAATTTGTTAACCAATATCCATATTCAATGATTTGTAGTCATGACTCGAACTGTAAAAGTAATTATTTCAATATCACTCCCCACTCTGTGATATAAAAATCAGTACGATTAAATTTTGCAATTGAAGTATGTAAGCCAATCGAAACAATATCATCAGTACCTTCAATGACATAAAACAACCTCAACAAATTATCAGGTTTTGTTGAATAATCAATTTGAATAACTTCATCAATCCATTTCTTTTCCTGCGGGTATATTTTATAAAATTTAAATGTTTTCAATCTTGGTATCCAATACTCAACAAAGTCGTTTATTTCTTTTTGATTAAAACCATATGCTGCCATGTTACTGTTAAAAAACTGAGATAATTTTGCCTTCTCAATTACCCAACCTGACTTATATTGCCATATGTTTGGCTGGTCACTTTCGTAAAATAAGTAATCATATTTACTTTCAATTTTACCTTTGTCATCAACATTTACATTCCATCCACCATTATATTCAGGAATTGAATTGATAATTTTACCACCTTGAGGAAATGAAATTTTAACATCCAAATTCATTTCCTGTTTTGGATAAATATAAATATTGGGTTTATACACTCTCATCGTGTCAGGTGGAGCAGTTACAGATTTCTTGCAACTTTGAAATGATGAAGTAAATGTGAATATCAATCCAATGATAATTCCTATAAAAAATATTTTAAGTGATACGGCTCTGAGAATATTCATATGCAAATCTATTAAAAATTCAATCAGGCTTTAATTTTCTTTTCATGAGTTATAAAATTCAACAGCAATATAAATCAGAATTTTCAAACAAAATATGTGTGAGATAAAAGATTAATTTGAAACATAGCAACTTTACCTACCTTTTCTCGACAAGATAGAAATGACAATGCTAATAGCTAGAAGCGATAAGCAAAAGGTTAATGGCAAAAAGCTAACTGCTAATTAAAACAATTGATGTATTTTTGATTCGTCATATTTTAAATATGGATAAAGATAAAATAAAAGTACTAAGAGATAAATACCTACATTCAGAAAGAAGATTTCTTGAAGGTCCTCGCTCACGTAGAAAAGAATTATTATTTACTTTTAAAGTGCTTCGCGAGTTTTTAAAAGGTTTTCGCAAACTTCATTTTATTGGTCCAAGTATAACGGTTTTTGGTTCGGCACGTTTTCACGAACATCACCCTTATTATATCAAAGCAATGGAAGTAGGCAAAGCCATTAGCGATTTAGGATTTACTGTTTTAACAGGTGGTGGTCCGGGTATTATGGAAGCCGCAAACCGTGGTGCTTTTGAGGCTGGTGGCAAATCGGTAGGATGTAATATTGTGTTGCCTCATGAGCAAAGAGAAAATCCTTATGTACAAAAATCGGTTGAGTTCCGTTACTTTTTTGTCCGTAAAACTTTATTGATAAAATACTCGTATGGGTTTGTGTGTATGCCCGGTGGTATGGGCACGATGGACGAAATGTTTGAAGCACTCACACTAATACAAACAGGAAAAATAAAAGGATTTCCAGTAATATTAATTGGTAAAGAATATTGGAAACACCTGATAACATTACTTGATGATATGGTTAAACATAAAACGATTTCGGCTCCCGATTTGGATTTATTGTTGGTAACCGATTCGATTGATGAAATGAAAAATCATATCAAAATACATAGCATTGGCGATTTTGGATTAAAAAAAGGAAAACGTTACAAACCTTTCCGCTGGCTTGGCGAGCTCATTTATAAAAAATAAATTTACAACATGACCGAACAAGCAAACAATCCACTTCACGGAAAAACATTAGAAATGATGCTCACGCATTTAGTTGATTATTATGGATGGGAAGAGTTAGGTTCGCGCATCAATATCAAGTGCTTTAATGAGAACGCTAGTATCAAATCGAGTTTAACATTTTTACGTAAAACACCATGGGCACGATCAAAAGTAGAAGTACTGTATGTGCGAATAATGGATAAAAAGAAAGAAAACAGAAGATGAAAGATTTTAAAAAATATTATATCATAGGTGCAACTCCTGAGGAAGTTTATCAGGCATTAACTTTTGAACCCACCATACAATTATGGACAGGCGATAAAGTACAAATGAAACCTGAGTCAGGAACAGAATTCTCACTTTGGGATGGCAGCATTACCGGAAAGAATTTAGAATTTATTGAAGGCAAAAAAATTGTTCAGCAATGGTATTTTGATGAACAAGAAATACCATCAATTGTTACCATCAAATTGCATGAACACAAACAGGGAACTTCAGCTGAATTATTACATACAAATATTCCTGATGAAGCATTTGAAGATATGACTAACGGATGGAATACCCAATATTTTGGCGACCTGCAAGAATTTTACGAAGAAGAATAATGTAATAACTTATTTGGCAAGTGAAACACCCGAATACATTTTTTCTTTCAGCAATTTTACATTTTCATCAATAATATATTCATCGTACGACATGCGTTTATCAATGACTCCGTTTGGTGTAATTTCGATAATACGATTGGCAATTGTTTGCACAAACTCGTGATCGTGCGAGGTAAACAATGCTATGTGTTTCCAATCGCTTAATGCATTATTAAAAGCAGTAATGGTTTCCAAATCGAGATGATTGGTTGGTTCATCCAATACCAAACAATTTGCATTGGTAAGCATCATTCGCGAAACCATGCAACGTACTTTTTCGCCACCACTCAACACGTTTGATTTTTTAAAAACCTCTTCACCTGAAAACAACATCTTACCTAAAAATCCACGGATATAAGTTTCATCTTTCTCGGCTGAAAACTGACGTAACCAATCAATCAAATTATAATCGGTAGCGAAGTATTTCGAATTTTCATTTGGCAAATACGAGCGTGTAATTGTTTGTCCCCAATTAATTGTTCCTTTATCAGCATTTTCATTTCCCATCAATATTTCGAAGAATGCAGAAATGGCCAAATGTTCTTTTGATAAAACCACAACCTTATCGCCTTTATCTAATGTAAAACTGATATCACTAAATAATTTTACACCTTCGGATGAAGTTTTCGAAAGTTCCTCAACACGCAAAATCTGATCACCACAATCTCTGTCGGGTCTGAAAATAATACCCGGATATTTTCTGGTTGAGGCTTGTATTTCATCTACAACTAACTTCTCTAATAATTTTTTTCTGCTTGTAGCTTGACGAGATTTCGAAGCATTGGCACTAAAACGTTCAATAAATTCTTGTAACTCTTTTCTCTTATCTTCAACTTTTTTATTCTGATCAGAACGTTGACGTAAGGCAAGTTGGCTGCTCTGATACCAGAATGAATAGTTTCCTGTATAAAGACTAATTTTCCCAAAATCAATATCGGCAACATGCGTACATACTGCATCTAAAAAATGCCTATCATGGGAAACAACAATAACTGTATTTTGAAAATCGGCAAGAAAATTTTCAAGCCACGAAATCGTATCAACGTCCAAATCATTTGTTGGCTCATCTAATAATAAGATATCAGGATTACCAAAAATTGCTTGAGCAAGCAACACACGCACTTTTTCTTTTCCATTAAGCTCGCTCATTTTCTTGGTATGATAACTTTCTTTCACACCTAAGTCGCTCAATAAATTTGCTGCATCACTTTCGGCATTCCATCCTTCCATTTCGGCAAATAAATGTTCGAGGTCGGCAACACGTTCACCATCGGCATCACTAAAATCGGGTTTAGCATAGATGGCATTTTTTTCGTGCATGATTTCCCATAATCTTTTATTGCCCATCATTACCGTTTCAAGCACCTCATTTTCATCAAACTCATGATGATCTTGTTTGAGCACACTCATACGTTCGCCCGGTGTGATAGAAACCGAACCTGTTGAAGGATCAATATCGCCAGCAAGAATTTTAAGCAATGTTGATTTGCCGGCACCATTGGCACCAATAATACCATAGCAATTGCCCGGTGTAAATTTAACGTTTACATCTTCAAACAAAACACGCTTGCCATATCGCAACGAAAGATCCTGAACTGATATCATGGGTAAAAATTTGAGGGCGCGAAAGTAATCGAAAAAGTGTGCACTTTCGAATTTTATTCATACAAAAAAAGTCCCCGCTATTTTTATAACGAGGACTTTTTACGTAACCAATTTTATTATTCAAATCATTTATCAATTCCAAAACCATAATAACCTTTCGAACCATCAGGATTTACGCCTTCAAGAAGCGTTCCGCCCTTTTTAGTTTCGAGTGCAGATTTTACATCACTAACTGTTGTTACTGCTGTTTTATCAATCGATGTAACAATAAAACCATTGGGAACTCCTGCTTTTCTGAGAACACTCTTCTCTCCTACTCTTTTTATACGAACACCATTTGCAAGGTGCAATCTCATACGCTCATCGCGTGCAACGGTTTCAAATTCGCAATCAAGCACTTTGTTGGATTCTATTTTTTCGCCCTTGTTAATCTCTGTTTTTCCATCAATGCTTTTTAGAACAACTTCGAGATTCTTTTCCTTTCCATCACGAATAACAGCAACTATAACTTTATCACCAGGATTGCGTTTGCCAATTTTCTCCTGCACATCCGAAACTGAATTTACTTTAGTCCCATCAATGGCTACAATCACATCGTTATCTTTCATTCCACCATCTTCGGCAGCACTATTTTGATTTACCTTACGAACAAACACACCTCTTACTTCTTTCAAATTCTCTTTATCTGCCAAATCGCTGTTCACATCTAGAATCTGAATGCCTAAAACACCACGTTGAACCTTTCCGTATTTTGTTAAATCATCAATAATCTTCTTCATCAAATTGGTTGGTATCGCAAATGAATATCCGGCATACGAACCCGTTTGAGAGGCAATGGCTGTATTAATTCCGATCAACTTACCATCGGTAGAAACAAGCGCTCCACCGCTATTGCCTGGATTTACAGCTGCATCAGTTTGAATAAACGATTCGATTGGATACGAATTGGGTTCGCCTGCCTGAGGATTTCGATTACCGATAATATTGATATTTCGTCCTTTTGCACTGATGATTCCTGCTGTAACTGTAGATGTAAGTCCGAATGGATTACCTACAGCCAAAGCCCATTGGCCAACTTTCACATCATCCGAATTACCTACAACTGCAAACGGAAGATTTTTCTCATCAATTCGCAAAAGTGCTAAATCGGTATTTTTATCTCTGCCAATTAACTCAGCATCATACTCGCGTTTATCGTTTAAAACCACTTTAATTTTTGTTGCACCTTCAACAACGTGGTTATTTGTTACAATAAATCCGTCTTGCGAAATAATAACACCTGAGCCTTGTGCCATTTGAGTTCCTTGCTGTTGAGGAAAATTGAAACCCGGACCATTAAAAAAATCAAAAGGATTAAATTGTCTTTGTCCCGACTCTTCCTGAGCTGATTTTTGAGGTTCGATAGTCGTTTTAATAAAAACCACCGTTGGTGTAACCAATTCGGCCACTTCAACAAAATCGGGTCGAGCACCACCGATGTCGGTTAAACTGGCAAATTTTGCCATTCTGGCTTCCTGAAAAAAGGAGTTGTTTTCTTTAATAAATAACCTGTTGATACCTAATGCCACCATGCCTCCAAGGCCGGCAACCAAAAATAAACCTAGATACTTTTTCATAATTGAATTGCTTTTTTTTGTTGCTTTTTCAAAATTCGTTCCATTGATATTCATAAAATATTTTGCTTTAAAATTGTTCTCAAAGAACGATTGTTATATTTTTTTATTTTACCGATAAAAAAAATGTACAACTTTGCGACAGATTAATAGCATGAGCTCGCACGAGAAACACCAATATTTTTACGAGAAATATATAAGGAATGAGATGACTGACAAAGAGCGCAGAGCGTTCGAAGAAAAATTGTCAGCCGATGAGTCGTTCAGGGTGTCTTTCTTGCATTATAAACTCAACCGCAGCGAATACTTAGAAGAACTTGTAACCGATAATAAAATAAAGCAAAAAAAATCGTGGAACTTAAATTCCATGCTGTATTTATTTATATCTATTACAGGAATTGCATTGGCATTTAATTATTACATTTTTAAAGAGAATGAAATTCCTACAACACATAAGCCCGAAAATAAAAACTGGAATATTTATAATCTCATTCCTTTTCTCTCGAACAGAAATGACAATGTAAAACACGAACGACCTAAAAATATCAGGAGAGAAAAAGACAGTACTGAAGAGGAAATTTTGGCAGATACAACTGCAATTGATACTGAAAATAATTCAGAAACAACTATTCCGGAAAGTCAGAATGAAGGCATTGCAAACGATATAATGGAACTCGACTCATTTGTGGTGGCATACGAAAAAAACTTTTTTGAGCACAGGTATAAAGCCATAAAAAACGAAACCGACTCGATGATAGTTGACAGTTTGATGGATATGCTTGCAGCTAAAAGTGCTGGTCGAAATACACAACAATCGAAGCCCCTGATGATTTATGTAGAGTTTTGGCGCTCACCAATTAACTTCAGGGGTTATAAATTTAATGGTAAAAAACTGATGATTTATGGCATCCCTTCGCCTTATGAAATATTTTTATTGAAAGACAATGAAGATATTATATTGCGAACAAACCGCTCAGAAGCTACCATCATTAAAGATAACGAGTTTCATAAATTCTGATGATTACATTTTATAAATATCAAGGTACAGGCAACGATTTTATTATGATTGATGACAGAGCTTCTGTTTTTCCATCGGAGAATAATACGCTTGTTGCAAAACTTTGCGACAGAAAATTTGGCATTGGTGCTGATGGATTAATCTTGCTTCAAAAAAGCAATACCGCTGATTTTTTCATGAAATATTACAACAGCGATGGTAACGAAAGCAGCATGTGTGGTAATGGTGGACGATGCATTGCAGCATTTGCTAATCAATTAAAAATTGTTGGAAATAAAACCATTTTTCATGCAGTTGATGGTAATCACGATGCACATATTACCGAACAAGGAAATGCCTATAATGTGAAATTAAAGATGCAAGACGTTCCGTCAATTGAAGTGAGAGATCAACATTCGATTGTGCTAAATACCGGCTCGCCACACTTTGTAGTTTTGAAAAATGAAAATATTGATTCGTTAAATATTGTTGAAGAAGCCCGAAAAATAAGATACAATGAAGAGTTTAAGAAATCGGGAATCAATGTAAACTTTATAAATATTGGCCATAAAAACGAACTCCATATCAGAACCTACGAACGTGGTGTTGAGGATGAAACATTAAGTTGCGGTACTGGTGTAACTGCTGCTGCACTAAGCTCGGCTATTATCAACAATCTCGAATCGGGAAATCATACTATTGCGGTTAATACTAAAGGAGGCAACCTATCGGTAACTTTTAACTATAATAAAAACACTTGCGCATTTACCGACATTTGGTTGATTGGCGAAGCTGTAAAAGTTTTCGAAGGACAAATAAATATATAAACCACTTTTTTATTATTGGTGGAAATCTTTGCTAATTATTTCTTTTCTGATTACAAATAGTTGGCTTACCTTAGCTAATTATTGCGTATTAAATTTTGCTTGTAGTAAACACAAAACCATTTGCTTTGGTATTCACTTTTGTGAACCACGAACACCTCGGATATATTATTGAACCTCATATCGTTCAAAAAAATAGCCTGGGTAATTATACGCTTACGCACCAAAGGATTTTCAGCAAAACTGCCGATTATTTTT
The DNA here is from genome assembly GCA_947481365.1 of Bacteroidota bacterium. Classification (GTDB taxonomy): domain Bacteria; phylum Bacteroidota; class Bacteroidia; order UKL13-3; family UKL13-3; genus CAIUEQ01. Next base: position 7,768 of record CANKGI010000141.1, read on the forward strand.
CGAAGAAAATTACTGCTACCGATATTGAATTAATCACCATTTTAGATGAACTGGATGATGATTTTATCTTCAAAAAGTTTTATACCGATGGAAAAAAGAAAATTCGTACTGCCGAATTTTTTCAAAACGATAAATATTGCCCGCCCGAATTATTTAACGAACAAATACGACCATTTATCGAAGAGCGATTAAATATTGTAATGCAAAAACTTCGGGGTAAAACTGTTTATAAAACCGGAAACGACAACAATCCTACTTCAGTAAAATTATTGGTGGCAAATGAGAAAGCTACCGTACTTTTTCATTTCAGAAGTAACGAAGAAGGCACGCGTTATTTTCCAACCATAAAATACAAAGGCGAGCGCATTGATTTTATGTATAAAAATGCTGAAATCGTTTGTACCACTCCGGCATGGATGATGCTCGAAAACATGCTTTACG
>CANKGI010000142.1 GCA_947481365.1 Bacteroidota bacterium
ACACAATCAGTAATTTCATTCATCAATTTATTCATACTTAAAAAAGTTACAGCCCAAAGAAACAAAAATTTATTCAGAGCATGAGAATTTGAAATAATTTATTTTGAAAATATATGTATGTTTATAAACAGCCAATACCTTTTCAATTCTCCCTTTTCAATTTTCAATTCATGTCATTTTCTCTTCAAAACCTTCAACACAGCATCAACAACATCAGGTGTATCGAGGTGATATTTTTTCATCAGTTCATCAGGTGTTCCACTTTCTCCAAACGAATCGTTTACCGCAACCATTTCAACTGGAGTTGGTAAATTTCGTGCAAGCAATTGGCAAATGCTATCGCCTAATCCACCATTCATCTGATGTTCTTCGGCAGTTACTACACAACGTGTTTTACGAACCGAATCCATCACTGCTTTTTCGTCAAGTGGTTTGATGGTATGAATATTTATAATCTCGGCAGAGATTCCTTTTTCGGCAAGTATATGTCCTGCTTCAATGGCTTTCCATACTAAATGTCCGGTTGCAAAAATGCTCACATCTGTTCCTTCGCTTAATAGTAATGCTTTACCTATTTCGAATGGTGCATTTGCATCGGTAAAGTTAGCAACAGCCGGTCGACCAAAACGTAAATACACCGGACCAACATAATTTGCAATGGCAATAGTTGCTGCTTTGGTTTGATTGTAATCGCATGGATTAATAACAACCATATTGGGCAACATTTTCATCAAACCAATATCTTCTAATATCTGATGTGTTGCACCATCTTCGCCCAAAGTTAAACCTGCATGCGATGCACAGATCTTTACATTTTTATTTGAGTAAGCAACGCTCTGACGAATTTGATCATAAACTCGTCCTGTAGAAAAATTTGCGAATGTTCCTGTAAAAGGAATTTTTCCTCCGATGGTTAAACCTGCAGCAACGCCAATCATGTTTGCTTCGGCAATACCAACTTGAAAAAAACTTTCAGGAAAATCTTTCTGAAAAGCATCCATTTTTAACGACCCAATTAAATCGGCACAAAGTGCCACAACTTTGTCGTTCATTTTTCCAAGCTCATGCAAACCTGCACCAAATCCCGATCGTGTATCTTTTACGTTTTGTACTTCGTATGTTTTCATTTTATATATTTTCTATTTTTTTAATTCTAAATAAACAATCACACCATTACTCATTATAAGTTTTCTATCTACACATTTTCAATTCTCAACTTTCCATTTTCAATTTAAAGTCATATTCGTTGCCGAACCCGAACTAATATGAAAATCGCGTTCAAAAGTATTGATCGATTTGTATGCACCTTTTGCACGATAAATAATTTTATAATCGCCCGGCTGAATAATTAAACTATGCGTTCTTCTGTCCATAGGTAATTTGCAAACCCAAACCAATTCGTTTCGGTTCATTTGATAAATATCGGCAAAGTAAGGTTGCGAAACCGCAGTAACAATCAACTTTCCGGGTTGAGGAATTTCAATTGTTGTGGTATAATTCTGTTTAACCGAAACTGCTTTCTGATAAATTCGCGGTAGTGTTAAAATCTCTAGATCATATTTTCCGATGATGTATTTTTCTGTTTCGTTTGCATCTTGCACATCGAGTGTTTCGGTTGTGTTTTGTTTGCGAACGATGAATTGCAACTTATCATAATTTGTTTGCCCAACAATTTTCAATTGCAACATTCCCTGTGGTGCATCAACACCAATAATCGTATGTTTCCCTGGTGTTATCTCAATATTTTCTTTTACAACTTTTGGCAATGTATGAACCACCATACGGTATTTAAAAATGGGATCGAGAGTAAGTGTATCCGGATTTCCTTTTTCGTTGATGGTATGAATGTAATTGTAAATTAATTGCCCCGAATGCATGTCGTAAAAACTCATATTCACATTCGACTCTGTTGGTTTTCCAAACTCATCCAATAAATTTACTTGAGCAGTAGTATTATTTATTGCCTGACTGATAACCACATTTAAAACAGTGTTAAAACTTTCTTCGGTATTGGCATCATAATATCTCCCTACACATTCGAATGCTTTATGAAAATCTTCATTCCCTCCCAGTCCGATAATAAAAGGCCGTAAAATAACTCCGCTGCTTTGCAGTGCTTCCGACACGGCACAAGGGTCACCATTGCATTCTTCAATTCCATCGGTTATTAATACAATCACATTTCGCACACCAGCTTCTCTCGGAAAATCACCTGCAGATTGTTGCAATGAATATGCAATTAATGTGGTGCCTTTGGGATTAATTGCTGCAACGCGTTTTTTTATTTCATCGTAATTATTTTGTTTGAATGGAACTTCCAAACGTGTATCCTGACAATCTCTTCGAGATGGTGGACTGGTATGTCCGTAAACACGTAATGCCACTTCAATTCCTTTTGCTTTTTGCAAACTATCCATCAGTTTGGTGAGCATTCGTTTTGCAACAACAATGCGCGTTTCTTTATCCATTTGCGCATACATGCTTCCCGATGCATCGAGTAAAAATAAAATGCGTGTTTTAACTTTTTCTTGTGCAAAAACTTTTTGTGAGCACAAAAACACCACACAAAAAATCAGAAAAATTTTTATCGAATTGTTGAAGAGATATTTAAAAGTGTGTTTCAAATTTTGAATCTAGGAATCAATAATCGCCAATAGTTGATGGAAGTTGTGCAAGTGCTTTTTCGAGCTCTGCATCATTTGGCGAAACACCATGCCATTTATGCGAGCCAACCATAAAATCAATTGGGAAACCCATTTCTGTTTTCATGATAATAAAAATTGGTTTCCCTTTTCCTGTCATCGATTTTGCTTTTGCCATCGTATCAATGATATCTTGAAAATCGTGTCCATTCATCTGCAATGTTTCCCAACCAAATGCTTTTAGTTTCGCTTCTATATCAGCATTGCCAATACCTGCCACATCTTTGGTAGACCCATCAATTTGTTGCCCGTTGCTATCAATTGTAACAATTAAATTATCAACTTTATGATGTGCAGCAAACATAAAAGCTTCCCAATTTTGTCCCTCTTCAATTTCTCCATCGCCCATCAAAGCATAAACCAAATGATCATCTTTGTTTATTCGTTTTGCAAGTGCAGTTCCAACTGCAACTGAAATTCCTTGTCCAAGTGAACCTGAAGCAATTCTTACTCCCGGAAGGTGTTCAGCAGTTGTTGGATGACCTTGTAAACGCGTGTTGAGTTTGCGAAATGATTTCAACTCGTCAATAGGAAAATATCCTGATCGAGCAAGTGTACTATAGAATAATGGAGAAATATGTCCGTTCGATAAAAAGAAAACATCTTCTCCAACTCCGTTCATTTCGAACTTCGGATTGTGATGCATCACTTCAAAATAAAGTGCAGTTAAAAAATCGGCACAACCGAGCGAACCGCCAGGATGACCAGACTTACAACCGTGAACCATTCGTAAAATATCTCTGCGGGTTTGTGTTGAAAGATCTTTAAGCTTATTGATATCAGCCATGATAGGAAATTATAAAGTAAACGGCTCAAATGTAAAAAATGCGGGAAATTTTCAAGACTTTTGTTTCCCACATTATCAGGATAAAAACTTGACATGAAAAAGACGATTGAAATATCACTTTTACCCGAACATTGTTTCGACTACGATTCTACACTCCTATCCGTTTCAAAAAAATCAGGATTTGCTGATGTATCGGCTATAAAAATTCTCAAAAAATCGCTTGATGCTCGTCAAAAACCTATTAAATATAATTTGAATGTTGATGTTTATTTCAACGAAGCTCCTCCAAAAGAAAATACCGACTTTGATTTTAAAGATGTAAGAAATGCAGAAGAAGTTGTGATAATCGGAAGCGGACCAGCAGGATTATTTGCTGCACTAAAGCTTCTCGAAAAAGGTTTAAAACCCATCATTTTTGAAAGAGGAAAAGATGTTCGCGAACGAAGAAGAGATTTGGCATTAATTACAAAACAAAATACTGTAAATCCCGAATCGAATTATTGTTTTGGAGAAGGAGGTGCCGGAACATACAGTGATGGAAAATTATATACACGCTCAACAAAACGTGGTGATGTAAATCGGATTTTACGCATGCTCGTTAAGCATGGTGCTGATGAAAATATTTTATTTGAAGCACATCCGCATATCGGTACCAATAAGCTTCCGGCAATAATCACTTCCATTCGCGAAACCATTTTGCAATATGGTGGCGAAGTGCATTTCAATTCAAAACTCACCGATATTGAAATTGAAAACAACAAAATAAAATCAGTTGAAATAAATTCAAACTTCAAACTAAAAACTTCAAACATAATTCTCGCAACCGGTCATTCGGCTCGCGATATTTTTGAGTTGCTGCACAAACGAAATATTTTAATCGAAGCTAAACCTTTTGCTTTAGGTGTGAGAATAGAACATCCACAAAACGTGATTGATTCCATTCAATACAAGCTTGACTGCCGAGAAGGTATTTGCGATTCACGAGGAGATTTTTTGCCACCAGCAAGTTATTCCATAGTTAATCAATCTTTGGGACGTGGTGTGTTTTCATTTTGCATGTGCCCTGGTGGAATCATTGCTCCTGCTGCCACTGCACCTGGCGAAATTGTGGTAAACGGATGGAGCCCGAGCAAACGAAATAACAAATTTGCTAACTCAGGATTGGTCGTTTCCATTGACGAAAAAGATATTAAAATATTTGAAAAATATGGACCACTTGCTGCCATGAAATTTCAATCATCGGTTGAACAAAAAGCATTTGATGTTACAAAAAGTTTGCAGGCACCTGCTCAACGTGTCATGGATTTTGTAAACAAAAAAGTATCGACAACATTGCCCGAATGCTCTTATATTCCTGGCATAAAAAGCTCATCGCTTGATGATGTGTTGCCTGATTTTGTTTCTGCATCATTGCGCGATGCACTGCAAGTTTTTGGCAAAAAAATGAAGGGCTATTTAACCAACGAAGCGGTGATGGTTGCAACCGAATCGCGCACTTCATCTCCTGTTCGCATTCCTCGAAGTAAAGAGACTTTGCAGCATGTTCAAATTGAAGGACTATATCCCTGCGGAGAAGGTGCAGGCTATGCCGGAGGAATTATTAGTGCTGCCATTGATGGTGAAAATTGTGCTGAAAAAATTTAAAAAGCCCCACCTAAATCCCTGCCTGCGGCAAGGCAGGCTCCCCGAAGGGGTGGACTTTTGACGTCAACGAAAATCTGCACCTTTGTACCTCTTCGCTAAAAAAATAAATTGCTTTTTTCTTCTGCGAAAATCTGCGATATCTGCGAGAGAAAAAATGAGAGATTGTACTAATTAATTTCTTCTGCGAAAATCTGCGCAATCTGCGGGAGAAAAAAATCATCATTAAAAACAAACAAAAACATCTTGCGTTATGTTTAAAATTCAAATCCATGAAAACCTATTTGCTTTTAACTTTAACTGCATGGAGTTTTACTTTTGCAGCTTGCTCACAAAATCAAAAATCAACTTCAACAAACATGAATAACACAACAATGAATAAGAGTGATGACGAGTGGAAAAAGCAACTCACACCTGAGCAATTTAATGTGCTTCGATTAAAAGGAACAGAAAGACCATTTACCGGAAAGTTTGAAGATCATTGGGATTCGGGGACATATGTTTGTGCTGCTTGTGGAAATGAGCTGTTCAATTCAAGCGCTAAATTTGATGCAGGTTGTGGTTGGCCAAGTTTTTATGAAGCACTTGATAAAACAAAAGTTATTGAGAAACAAGATTTCGCACATGGAATGGTTAGAACAGAAATAGTATGTGCAAAATGTGGCGGACATTTAGGTCATGTTTTTGATGATGGTCCGAAACCCACCGGAATGCGTTATTGCATTAATTCTGTTTCACTCGATTTTAAGTCGAAGAAGGATTCTTCTTCAATTAAAAAGTAATCAAATCCTGATTTGATAATTTGATGATGAGATGATTTCATTTTCCACTTTCAATTCTCAATTTTCAATTCTCTAGCTTCCAAACCAAACTCCAAACTTTTTTCATAAACTTGCGGTGATGATTAGCAACCGACAATTATTTTTAATGCATCAGGCACAAACATCGCTTTATCCGTTAATGCTCGAAATTGAAAAAGCTGATGGCGTATATTTATATGATGTGAATGGCAAAAAATATCTTGATTTAATTTCAGGAATTTCGGTGAGCAGCCTCGGACATGGGAATGCACATGTAAAAAAAGCCATTACCGAGCAGCTTGATCAATACATGCATTTAATGGTTTATGGAGAATTCATCCAATCGCCACAGGTAAAACTTGCAAAGAAATTAACCGACCTCCTGCCTCCGCAACTCAATTGCGTTTATCTGGTAAACTCTGGAGCCGAAGCAACGGATGGAGCCATGAAATTGGCAAAAAGATATTCAGGAAGAACTGAAATGATTGCTTGTAAAAATGCATATCATGGAAGTTCACATGCCGCACTTAGCTTAAACTCTCACGAATATTTTAAAAATGCTTTTCGTCCATTATTGCCCGATATTTCATTTATCGAATACAACAACGAAAATACGCTCGAACTCATTTCTGATAAAACAGCATGTGTAATTATTGAAACCATTCAGGGCGAAGCCGGATACATTGCACCTCAAAATAATTTTCTCAAAAAAGTACGTGCAAAATGTGACGAACATCAAGTACTATTAATTTTTGATGAGATACAAGCAGGCATGGGACGAACTGGAAAAATGTTTGCATTTGAACATTACGATGTTGTTCCTGATATACTATTATTAGGTAAAGCTCTTGGAGCAGGAATGCCAATAGGCGCTTTTATTGCATCACAAAAAATGATGTCGGTTTTGGCTGATAATCCTTACCTCGGGCACATCACTACTTTTGGTGGACATCCAGTAATTGCATCTGCTGCACTTGCAGGAATAGAAGAATTATTAACTCATCAATGGATGGAGGAAATTAACGAAAAAGAGAACTTATTCAGAGAATTATTGGTTCATCCTGCAATCAAAAATATTTCAGGAAAAGGATTAATGCTGTCTGTTGAATTAGACAATTTCGAGCTAAACAAAAAAATAATTGACGCTTGTATCGAAGATGGTTTAATAACAGATTGGTTTCTTTTTGCTCCTAACTGTATGCGAATTGCACCACCTCTTATTATCAATAATTCACAAATTTTATCTGCATGTGAATTGATAATTAAAAATTTAATTATTTTTACATCAAATTAAACCTTTGTAAAAATCGTTCATCATATTACAAAAATCAATAAACCTTATATGAAAAAAACAATTCGTTTCAGCCTTATTGCAATGGTTGCTTTAGGCTTAAGTTTAGGAAGTTGTAAAAAAAGTAGCACTGATACAACTACAACTCCTGAGTCTACAGCTGAACAAAAACAAATGTCGGCTGATGAACATTATCAAAATACCGAAACCCAAAACTCATTAAATGAAGCCAATGATGCCATAGGCACAACAGGTTTTGGAAAAGCTGGTTCTGTATCTAATGCAACAGTTTCTGTTGACACTCCAAATAAAAAAGTTACTGTTATTTACAACGGAGTAAACAAATTTGGTAACCGTTCACGTACAGGTCAAATCACTGTTCAACTTACAAGCGGAAGCCGTTGGAAAGATGTTGGTGCAACAATTGAAGTAACATACACAGCTTTTAAAGTTACCAATGTGCTTAATCAAAAATCGATAACTTTTGATGGTAAGGTTACTGTTGTAAATCAAAATGGCGGACGTGTTTTTCTTGATTCAAACGTAACACATCTTGCTACAAGCACAGCCTTTACCGTAACATTTGATGACAACACACAAAGAGTTTGGAATTTATCAAGACAACGTGTATTTAACAATTCAGATTACTCGGTAACCGAAACAGGAACAAAAACTGTTGGTGGATATAGCAATGTGATTGCATGGGGAACAAATCGTAAAGGCGATCAGTTTTACACTCAAATTACTACATCAATTGTTTTCAATTCGATACTAAATACCAAATGCCCACAAAATATTATGTCGGGACAAAAAATTCACAACTTACCTAACTCGTCATTAAGAGCCGACTTTGGTTTGGATGACAATGGTAATCCTGTAGCATCTGGAGTTTGCCCAACTGCATATAAAATTACTTGGACAGGTTTAAGAGGTTTAGTAACTTCAATAGTTACTTACTAAACCTCAAATTAATTCACTAAAA
>CANKGI010000143.1 GCA_947481365.1 Bacteroidota bacterium
AACAATTGGCGTAACCGGGCTCAATAACATTGATAGTCCAGGACCAGGAATACCGGTAATACGAGCTTTTATAGCAAGTAAAGAATTTAGTGTTCGTGTTATCGGCTTATCATACGATGCATTAGAGCCTGGAATTTATATGCATGATCTTGTTGAAAAAACCTATCAGATACCACTTCCATCGGCTGGTCAGCAAAGTTTGCTTACACGACTTAATTACATCAATTCAGTTGAAAAAATGGATTTAATTATCCCAAATTTTGATGCTGAGTTATATAATTTTATCAAACTCGAATCAACATTACTAAAAATGGGAATTCGCACATTCCTTCCAACTTTGGAACAATTTGAAGAACGCCATAAATCTGTTCTTTCAATTTTTGGTGAAAAATATGGAGTGACTGTACCTAAAAGTATCATGGTAAACAGCATTCAGGATATGCTTACACAGGCACATCAAATTGGTTACCCAATGGTTGTAAAAGGAAAATTTTATGATGCAACTGTAGCTTTTTCTCCGGAACAAGCAGTAGCCATCTTCAATAAAATTAGTGCTAAATGGGGATTGCCAATTATTATCCAACAGTTTGTTCAAGGTACCGAAGTAAATGTAACAGCAATAGGCGATGGAACAGGAAAATTGATTGGAGCAGTTGCCATGCGCAAAACATATATTACCGATAAAGGAAAAGCATGGGCAGGTGTTACCATTGAAGACAAAGAACTAATCAAGATTACTAAAAAAATAGTAAAAGGTAATAAATGGCGCGGTGGTTTCGAATTAGAAATGATTCGTACTGATGACAATCAATATTATCTGATTGAAATAAATCCAAGATTTCCTGCATGGGTTTACCTCGCAGTTGGTGCAGGACAAAATCATCCAGAAGCATTAGTAAAAATGGCATTAGGCGAAAAGGTAAAACCATTTGAAGATTATGCTGTAGGAAAAATGTTTGTTCGCTATTCGTACGATATGATTATTGATATCAAAGAATTTGAAATGATATCAACCCTTGGCGAACACTAATTGAATGTTAAATGATAGGTTTTAAATGTTAAATGAAACAATAACTCAATAACGAATAACTATTAACCCAATAACTAAATAACTAATAAAATGAGCAGACTACAATATGAAAGACCATTGATTCAAAGAATAAGTTCTGGAATCATGAATAAATTTGGAACAAAAACAGAATACGCGCCTGTTTCACACATTGATGGCATTGCCGTAAAAGAACTGATTGAACAATATGGCTCTCCCCTATTTGTGATATCTGAAAAAACGATGCGCGACACTTATAAAGAAGCAAACCGAGCATTTAAAACACGTTATCCAAAAGTGCAATTTGCATGGAGTTACAAAACAAATTACATCAATGCAGTATGTAATGTGTTTCATCAAGAAGGTTCGTGGGCCGAAGTTGTTTCGGGATTTGAATACCAAAAAGCATTAGGTAACGGTGTTCCCGGAAACAAAATTATTTTTAATGGTCCCGATAAAACCGATGCTGATTTAATATCAGCTATCAAAAATAATTCTCCGATACACATCGATCATTTAGATGAATTATATCGTTTATCAGAACTTGCTGAAGAATTGAAAATGCGTCCGAATGTTGCCATACGTGTAAACATGGACACTGGTATTTATCCGATGTGGGACAGATTTGGTTTTAATTACGAAAACGGACAAGCATGGGATGCCATCAATAAAATTATACTTGGCGATAAGCTCGAGTTTATCGGATTGCACAGTCATATCGGAACATTCATGCTATCACCAAGTGCTTATGCCATTGCTGCAAACAAGCTTGCCGATTTAGCATTAGGTATCAAAAAGAAATTTGGGAAATCAATTCAATACATTGATATGGGTGGAGGTTTTGCTTCAAAAAATACTTTGAAAGGTGCATATCTTCCAGGAGCTGATACCTCACCAGGCTTTGATGTATTTGCCGAAGCTATTTGTACAGCTTTATTAAATGCAGGTTTTGTTGAAAAAGATTTGCCGATGCTGGTGCTTGAAACTGGACGTGCAATGATTGATGAAGCAGGATTTTTACTAGGTTCGGTAATTGCTAACAAACGCTTATCTGACGGTCGCAGATCAACCATTATGGATTTTGGTGTAAACATTTTATTTACTTCATTTTGGTACGATCATAAAATTAGTCCGGCACAAGATTTTAGCACTTATACCGAAGATACGGTGATGTATGGTCCGCTATGTATGAATATAGATGTGGTTCGTGATCACATTACATTGCCACCTTTGAAAAAAGGCGACCATGTAGTGGTACATACCGTTGGTGCTTATAACATGACACAGTGGATGCAATTTATTGCCATGCGCCCTGCAGTAGTAATGCTTGGTGTTGATGGTAAATCGCATTTAATTCGTAAAATTGAAACCATTGATAACATCACACAAAATGAAGTGATGCCGGCTTACCTGAAGAGTTTTAAATTATAAAATTAAGAAATTGAAAGATTACAAATATTAAAAGGTTGGTATCAAAACTAACTTTTTAATTTTTACAACATTGAAATATAATAATGATTAAAAACAACGGCAAATTTCTATACCAGGCATTCATCAATAGTTATTCGCAATTATTTTTTTCGGATAATAAGGTGTTTGCCTATTTGTTATTGTTGTCTTCATTTATCGATCCGTATGAAGGGCTAAGCGGTGTAATTGGTGTTGTTAGTGCTATTTTATTCAGCTATTGGATTGGCCTAGACCGCAACAGTATCAAATTTGGAATTTATAGCTTTAACGCGTTAATGGTAAGTTTGGTAATGGGTATTACCTACAACTTTAATACTCATTTTGTTATTGTACTGATTTGCGCTTCAATATTAACAGTGTTGATATGTGTTGTGTTTCATAATATCTTTTACAAATACAAAATTCCGGTGCTTAGCTTACCGTTTCTTTTAAGTCTTTGGCTGGTGATGCTTGGCTTACGAACTTTTGATCATATAGAAATGATTTCGAGAGTTTATAATGCTGCCGAACTTTCGTCAATTGGTTTGTGGCTTGCAAAAACATCAGAGCAAATAAACGACAGTATTCCATTGTTTCTTGCTGTGTATTTTAAATCCATTGCTGCCATATTTTTCCAATACAATATCATCACAGGAATAATGGTAGCCATTGGCTTACTCATATATTCTCGTATTGCATTTTCGCTTTCACTAATTGGGTTTAGTATTGGGTTTATGTTTTACCTGTATATGGTCGGAACATTTACACCGTTGCTTTATTCATACATCGGTTTCAATTTTATTTTAACAGCCATTTCACTTGGCGGATATTTTATCATTCCTTCAAAACGTTCGTTTGCTTTGGTCATAATTGCCACACCCATTATTGCCATTTTTATCAGTGCGTTTGTAACATTTTTAACTCCATATCAACTGCCGTTGTATTCGTTACCGTTTAACGTTGCCATCATTTTATTTATGATGCTTTTAAACAGCAGGGTTCAGATTAAAGGACTTGATATTGTAGCAAGACAATTGTATTCGCCAGAAAAAAATCTCTATCATTTCAATAACCGAATTGAACGTTTTAAAAACGATACCTACTTTCATATTCATCTTCCGTTTTATGGCGAGTGGTTTATTTCACAAGGTTTTAATGGTAAACATACACACAAAGAAGATTGGAAATTTGCATGGGATTTTGTTGTTGCTGATGAAATGCAACATACATTTAGATTACCTGGAACTGAGGTAACCGATTATTATTGCTACAATCTTCCAGTGCTTGCTCCATCGGCCGGAACGGTTTGGAACATTGTTGACGGTATAGAAGATAATGAAGTAGGCGATGTTGATATACATAACAACTGGGGAAACACAATCATTATTAAACATGGCGATTTCTTTTTTAGCAAACTTTCGCATTTAAAAAAAGGAAGTTTAAAAGTTAAAATTGGTGATTATGTTCAGCGTGGTGAAATTATCGCTACATGTGGAAGTTCGGGACGATCACCAGAACCACATATTCATTTTCAATTACAAACTACTCCGTATATCGGCTCTAAAACATTGCTCTATCCGATTAGTTATTACATGACGAAGCAAAATGAACAATTTCAATTTCATGCCTTCGATTATCCAAAAGAAAATGAAACCATTTCGCGCATTATGCTCACCCCATTGCTTGCCGATGCTTTTAATTTTATTCCTGGCGTTACATTAACTTATGAAATAACAAAAGAAGACAATAGCAAAGAAATGATAAAGTGGGAAGTGTTTGTAGATGCTTGGAATCAATCGTACTTGTACTGCAAAAAAACAAACTCGTTTGCCTACTTTGTAAACAACGGCACATTGCATTATTTCACAGAGTTTATAGGTGACAGAAATTCGACATTGTATCATTTTTATCTGGCAGCTAATAAAATTTTACTTGGTTATTACGACCAACTTGAGGTAAATGATAAACTGCCAATTGAAGGATTTTACTCAGGTGCAAGTAAATTTATACAAGATTTTATTGCTCCATTTTATATTTATTTAAAGGCTGGGTATGTTTCAAAATTTGTGACGGTTGACGATATGATGAATCCAAAAGAAATAACCATACAGAGCCATGCAAGAATAAAAGTTGGAAACATGCTATTAAAAGATTTGACTTACGATATCAATATTCAAAAAAACAAAATACAATCATTTACCATAAACACTAAACAGGGGAAACAAACAGCAGTATGCCAAGATTAATAATTATTATTTTACTCTTTTTATTAACTATAAAATCAGAAGCACAGGATAGTTCATCGATTGCCAATATTGATGAGATTACCTATGATTTATGCTTGAAACAAGAATGGCAACAAATAATCAATATTTCAGAAAATGCGCTAAGCAATCATATTGATTTTGATTATTTACACTACCGATTGGGAATTTCCTATTTCGAATTAAAGCAATACCGTAAAGCCATGTTTCATTTTGAAAAGGCGTACAAGGTATTTAACAGTGATCAGGTATTGATGGAATATCTATTCTATTGCTATTTATTCAACGACCAATACACTTTAGCATTAAACCTTAGTCAACACTTTACAGCAGAAACATTGAAGAAAACCAAAATGGAAGAGCCTTCACATGTGTATTTTTTACATACCGAATACGGATATAAAGTTGCTGATAATGCTCAAACAATTAACAAGGTAAATTTATATAATCCTTTGAACTATTTTCAGGCTGGTATGTGTTTTCGCTTTGCAAGAGATATGACGGCATATGCTGGTTATTCGTATTTGAGTCAGTCAAACTATGATGGAAGTTTAACTCAAAATCAATTTTATGCTAGTCTTAGTATCCCTTTAAAAAAATCTTGGGTTTTATCACCTGCTATTCATTTTGTAAGCTTAAATTTTGTAGACACAAACAATGCTACATATCCTTCAAGTCCATTTGTACTTTCTATTAACGCTGCCAAATCCATCAAAGATTATAACATCAATTTCGGAGCTGCTATTTCAAACTTTAACAGTAAATTTCAAATGCAACAAGACGTAGCGGTAACGTATTTTCCATTACACAATAATTCACTTTCTGTATCGGCTGGGGCAATATTTTATTCTGATTCTACCAATCATTTTAAACCTCTTCCATTTGCAGGTGCAAAATATAAATTCACCAAATCGTTTACCGCGAGCGTAAATTATATCATGCCTAATGTTACCTATTTTAATGAGATGAACGGATACCTTGTTAGCAACTCGGCAGATAAAACGTTACAAAAGATTAACGTTACACTCGATTGGAGAATCAAGGATAACTTTGGAATTTATGCTTCATACATACAAGAAAGCAAAACGGCTGAAATAAAAACACACGATATTTATAACAACCCATTATCATATACACGGGATTACAATTTTTATATGGGATTAGTTGGATTAAGATTTACTTTTTAACAAAAACAAAACATGAAGATTACAACAATTGTATTTAGTTTATTTATTACGTTTAGCATCAATGCAATGGCACAAGATGCCATGGAAAATGCTTACGACAAAAGTTACTCACTTGAAAAATCGGGAAATTATGTGGCTGCAATTAATACCATAAAAGCCATTTATTCTCCTGCAGATTATGAGGGAAATTTACGTTTGGGATATTTAAATTATGAAGCCGGTCAATATGCCGAAGCCATGAATTACTATAGCCGTGCAATTGTTTTAAAACCAAATGCAGTTGAGCCAAGATTAGGATATGTTTATCCTGCATCAATGCTTGGCCGATGGGATGATGTGGTAAAACAATACCTCGAAATACTTAAACTCGATCCAAAAAACTCGGCAGTAAATTATAAAATGGGATTGATTAATTACAACCGAAAAAATTACATCAATGCAGCTAAATTTTTTGGTGCAGTCATCTCACTTTATCCATTTGATTATGATGGAATGCTGATGATGGCTTGGACAAATTTACAACTTGGTAAAACCAAAGAAGCACGTGCCGGTTTTAACAAAGTGTTGTTACTGTCACCTAGAGATAAATCAGCACTTGAAGGATTATCATTAATAAAATAATTATTTACACATAAACACAAACATCATGAAAACTAAAATTACTTTATTCGCCATTGTTGTTTTATTTACGAACGTACTTAAAGCACAAAACACGCCACAAGATTTTTTCTCTCGCAGTTATGCCTACGAAAAAGCATTGAATTATCAGGGAGCAATAACTATGATTCAAAGCATTTATCAGCCTACAAGCTACGAAATGAATTTGCGCTTGGGTTACCTTCATTATCTGTCGGCTAAATATGCCGATGCCATTTCGTATTACGAAAAAGCCATCAACATTATGCCTAACTCAATTGAAGCCAGACTTGGATATATTCTGCCAGCTGCAGCAACTGATAAATGGGACGATGTAGTAAAGCAATACAATGCCATACTCGTTATTGAGCCACGCAATAGTTATGTAAATTATAACTTGGCTACCATTCATTACAACCGTAAAAATTACACAGAAGCTTACAAACATTTCGAAATCGTATACAACCTCTACCCTTTTGATTATGGAGATATGCTGATGTTTGCATGGAGCAACTACCAAGTTGGTAAAGCAAAAGAAGCAAAAGTGCTTTTCGAAAAAGTATTGCTTATTTCACCATACGATAAATCGGCAATGGATGGTTTAGCCAGAATAAAATAAACTCTATTATACATAAAAGCTAGCCACAGATTACACGGATTAAATACATAATAATCTGTGAAATCTGTGGCTTTTTCCATTAACTCTCAGTAATAACTTATTTCAATTTAATGACCATGATGCGAGCTGAAAATATTTGACTAATTTTGGCTCACTTTTTTATGCGCAAAATCAGAGTAGTTATCACACAGGTTTCCGAAAGCATTTCATTTGCTTTAGAAGCATTGCGAACCAATAAAGTTCGTACACTACTTTCTACACTTGGAATTACAATCGGAATTTTTTGCATCATTATGGTGCTTACCATGGTTGAATCGCTTCAAAAAAATGTTGAAGCTAGTGTTGAATCGCTTGGCAACGATGTGATTTTTATTGATAAATGGCCATGGGATTTTACCGGTGATTACAAGTGGTGGAAATACATGAACAGACCCAATCCGAAAATTTCTGAATTAAAAACTGTAAAAGAAAAAGTATCGCTTTCGGATGCAAGTGCACTTGTTGTAACGCTTGGTGGTGGTGTTGTAAAATATGAAAGTAACTCTGCTGATGGAATAACCATTTTTGGAGTTTCGCAAGAATGGAGCAAAGTGCGAAGTTTTAATTTTTATGATGGAAGATATTTTACCGATGGCGAATCGAAAAATGGAGCTATGGTATCTATCATAGGCTACTCACTTGCCGAAACATTATTTCCAAACATCAACCCCATTGATAAAGAAGTTATACTTAAGGGAAGAAAATTTAGAATAATTGGTGTAACTGAAAAAGAAGGTGAAAGCCTGATGGGAAACAGTTTGGATAATGTAATGATT
>CANKGI010000144.1 GCA_947481365.1 Bacteroidota bacterium
GTTGCCGAAAACAAAATGTTCTGACGTTTCTTAGGCAGCAAATCTAAAATCATTGTAAGCTGTGCCCGAAACTCTTGCTCCAACATTTCATCCACTTCATCAATCACCAGTTTTTGAACCGAACTTAAACGCAATGCACCTATTGATGCCAGGTCAATTAACCGTCCGGGAGTTGCCACCAAAATATCTAAACCCGCAAACACCAGTTTTTTTTGTGTGTTGATGTTTGTACCGCCATAAATTCCTCCAACCCTAACTGTCATGTATTTAGTTAGCTTTTCAACTTCGGCAATTACCTGCAAAACCAGTTCTCGTGTTGGCACCAAAATTAAAACTCTTGGGTGTTTTTGCTCAGCGTATTTTAACAATCGCAATACAGGAAGTAAATAGGCAAATGTTTTTCCCGTACCGGTTTGCGCAATGCCCACCACATCTCTTCCCGACATCACAATCGGAACAGATTGTGCCTGTATAGGCGATGGATTGATAAACTCAAGTTCATCTAATGCCCTGAGTAATGAAGTATTGAGATTTAGTTCTTCGAATGTCAAAATAATATTTTAAAGTATCGTGGATAAAGATTGCGAAGTTAAACAACTTGAGTTAACCTTATAAATTCCTTTTGTTTTACTTTCGCGCTTACATTTTTATGAGTCAATTAAAAACCTGGATTTCGGCTTTTCGTTTGCGCACGCTACCATTGGCTACAGCCGCGGTACTTATTGGTGCAAGCCTTGCCGATTTACATCATTCGATGGATTATACCATTACCGCTTTGTGCTTTACCACTGCAGTTGCTTTGCAAATTTTGTCGAACCTTGCCAACGATTATGGAGATTTTTCAAAAGGAACCGATACCGAAAAACGTGTTGGAAACATGCGTGCCCTGCAAAGTGGAAATATCACACCTTCGCAAATGCGAGTTGCCATTGTGTTGTTTGTTGTTTGTAGTTTGCTGTCGGGAATATCCTTATTGTATCTCGGTTTTGAAGGAATTTTCAATTTTCAATTTTCAATTTTCCTTTTAATAGGATTGATAGCCATTGCAGCTTCTATAAAATATACTGTTGGAAAAAACGCATACGGATACAGTGGTTTGGGCGATATTGCTGTGTTCGTTTTTTTTGGTCCTGTTGCCATAACCGGAACATTTTTATTGAACACGCATTTTGATTTTAATATCGATACCGACTTGATAACATTGCTTCCGGCATCTGCAGTTGGACTGCTGTGTACGGCAGTTTTAAACACCAACAACATTCGCGATATCGAAAATGATAAAGCTTCGGGTAAACATACTATTCCAGTAAAAATCGGGTTGAACAACGCCCGTATCTATCATTCTTTTTTAATTGTTGTTGCATTGTTGTTGTTTTTCGTTTACAGTTTCATACACAATTTTCATTGGGTGATATTTTTTCAAATTCCTGCTTCCATTTTTGTTTTTAAAAACTTGATAGATGTTTGGAAAACATCGCCATCTGTGGCTTTTAACAAATACCTGAAAGAGCTTTCATTAGGTACGCTGCTTTTTGTTGCCATATATGTTATCACAAACTCGGCAGCACAAACATGGAATACGATTGATGGAATAATGAAATTTGTGAAATGATATTTCTGACATTTTTTAAAACACGAAGGACTAAAAAAGTAGAATCAAGAGTAAAAAATGTCACCCCTAACGGTGTTTATATTTGTTGTTAGGTTTCATTATTACCAATATTTCGCTCCTCTATAGCTTAAAAAAATAATATAAACTTCACATGATTTTTATTTACTAAAATGAAAGTCACAGCGGGACGGAATATCGGTAACTAACAAAAACGCTAATTCTAAAACCCCTTAAGGGGTGACATTAAATAAATCACATTAAATTTGAGCGCATTCTTAATAACAAAATGAAATTTGAAGCAACATATATTAAACACGAACTGCAGTTTTTAAAACCTGCACGCACCTCGCGCAGTGAGATGAAAACACATGATGCTTATTATGTTACTTTAAAAAACGGAAATGCTTCGGGTACGGGCGAAGCCTCGCCATTAAAAGGTTTAAGCATTGATTCGGTTGATGATTTTGAGTTAAAGCTTAAAGCCTTTTGCGCTCAAATAAATGAGGGTATTCATCCACTTGATTTGGATTTTGAAAAATTTCCGAGCGTTCGTTTTGCCCTCGAATGTGCCTTAAAAGAAATGAATAACACGGCCAATCATATTTTATTCGATACCGATTTTACCAGAGGAAAAGGAATTCCTATAAACGGATTGGTTTGGATGGATTCGAAAGATGAAATGCTTAAGCAATCATTTAAAAAAGTTGAAGAAGGTTTTAACTGCATTAAATTTAAAGTTGGCGCATTAGATTTTGATGAAGAGTGTAAAATGCTTGAAACGTTTAGAAAAAAACATTCGTCATCAAAAGTTGAAATTCGTTTGGATGCCAATGGTGCATTTAAAAATGACGAAGCATTACGTCAACTCAATGAATTAAGCCGGTTTGGTGTACATTCTATCGAGCAACCCATTAAACCAAAACAATCCGAAATCATGCAGGAAATTTGTGCAAAATCAAAAATACCAGTTGCACTTGATGAAGAACTAATTGGGATAGATGTAATGACCGAAGGGAAAAAATTATTACAACTCATCAAGCCTGCTTACATTATTTTAAAACCCACTTTACTTGGTGGTTTCGTATTATCTGAGCAATGGATAAAATATGCTGATGAATTAACTATTGCTTGGTGGGCTACCAGTGCTCTCGAATCGAACATCGGGTTAAATGCAATTTCGCAATGGACTTCGGGTTTTGACAATCGCTTGCCACAGGGTTTGGGCACAGGAAGCTTATACACCAACAATATTCTTTCACCTCTTGTTGTAAAAAATGGATTCATTTTTTATGACGTGAATAAATCGTGGCAAAATACCATTTAACAAACTCCTACCTTCGGAAACGTGAAGAAAGAAAAAGACATACTCCTTTATTTTAATTATATCGCTTTATTGCTGTGTGTGTTTTTTGCTGTTTATCTTTATTTCGCTTTTAACCAAAAACATTTATGGCTTTTTGGTGCTGCAGGTTTGCTATTTGCATTAAGTGCCAGTTTGGTAAAAAAAGATAATTACACAGCGGCTTTTTTCATTTTTATTGCCTCGTCAAATTTGCTAATGCTTTGTTTCGATATTGGCTATCAAAGCGAAGTAAGTGCGTATGTTTTTTATTTTCCGCTTGTGTTGTCAAATTTTTTGATAACCAGTCACGAAAAAATTATACAAAGAACGGCTGCACTGGGATTTACTTTTTTGTGTATTGTATTGACTAACTTTACAACACTCACACCTCGCCTTGCCGAAAGCATAATCGACCCTCAAAATGTAAAAATCATTTCGGCTTTCAATTTGTTTATTGGATTAATTTCAAGCGTAGTAATTTTATATGTCATTAGCTATTTCAATAGTACTTCCGAAAAAAATCTGCTGCAAAAAAAGGAAGAATTATTGCTTGCCGAAAAACGCTGGAATTATGCGCTAAGTAATAATCAGGAAGGTGTGTGGGATTTGAATATTCTTACAAAAGATATTTATTTCTCGCCACAATTGAAAAAAATGCTTGGATACACTGACGAAGAAATCAAACCTTCTCAAAGTGAATGGCAACGACTGATACACCTAGATGATATTGATAATTCGAGAGCTCTTTTAAGAAAACATATTGAAGGAGAAAGCAACAAATTCGAAACCGTTTATAGGCTACTTTGTAAAGATGGAACATACAAGTGGATTTATTGCACAGGTCGAATTTGTGAATACGACAATAAACAAAATCCAATTCGCATTATTGGTACCCACACCGATATTACAGAACGAAAAGTTGTTCAAGATACTTTGTTGCGAAGCCAACAATTACTCAATTCAATTAACCAAAATATTTCGGAAGGAATTTACCGTCAAGAAAAAAATGGAAAACTGGTTTACCTCAATAAATCTTTTGTTAGCCTGTTTGGCTATCTTTCTGCTGATGAAATATTGCGTTTAAATACACCTTTTATTTTCAAAGACGAAATCGACAAAAAAATATTAGCTGATGAGCTTGAGAAAAATGGTTTTTTCTCTAACAAGGAAATTCGTTTTATAAAAAAAGATGGTACATTTTTCTGGGGGCTTATAAGCTGCCGATTAATTAACGATGAAAAGGGGGTTCAATTTTATGATGGTGCCATTAGAGACATTACTCAAATAAAACAAATAGAACAAGAGTTAATCATCGCAAAAAACGTTGCCGAAAAAGCGTCAATTGCCAAGAGTGAATTTTTGTCGAATATGAGTCATGAAATCCGAACACCCATGAATTCGGTTATCGGTATCAGCAACATTTTACTCGAAGAAGATCCAAGAGCCGACCAACTCGAAAATTTAAATTTGTTAAAGTTTTCGGCCGAAACGTTGCTTGGTTTGATTAATAATATTTTAGACTTTAGTAAAATTGAATCCGGAAAAATTGAGCTTGAAGAAATTCCTATTGACATTAATGTCTTGGTTAATTCAATCATCCAGTCACATACTATCGAGGCAAAGCAAAAATCAATCGATTTAAATTATACATCTGTTGTAACAGGAATTTATTTAACTGATCCAACTTACCTTTCGCAGATACTCAATAACCTCTTATCAAATGCCATAAAGTTTACCGAAAATGGTTACGTAAAATTAACAGTATCGGTGGTTGATTATACTTTTGAAACATCAACATTATATTTCTCAATAAAAGATACGGGTATTGGTATTGATGAAAATAAACTACCATTAATATTCGACAGTTTTGCTCAAGAAAATCGTGATACAACACGGATGTATGGAGGCACAGGCCTTGGTCTTACCATTACAAAACGATTGCTCGAAATGATGGATAGCAATATTGAAGTGTTAAGCGAAAAAGGGAAAGGTTCAACTTTTTCGTTTAAGTTAAAACTCCATAAGTCTTCCGATATCTTTAAAAAACAAATTGAATATAAGGGCAACGAACTTGATGGAATGAACGTGTTGCTTGTTGAAGACAATCAAATGAACGTGCTGCTTATCAAAAAAATCCTTACTCGCTGGAAAGCAAATATTGACATCGCAAACTCAGGCAACATTGCCATTCAAAATGTTCGAAATAAAAAATATGATCTTATTTTGATGGACCTTCATATGCCAGAAATGGATGGATATGAAACCACAAAAAATATCAAAAGCACAAATCCTGATATTCCTATTTTTGCTATCACTGCCGATGCTTTTAGCGAAACAAAAGCAAAAGCACTTGCAACCGGAATGTGCGATTTTATTACCAAGCCATTTAATCCGGATGAGCTCTATACCAAAATTGCAAAACTGAGGGCCGAGCCTTTGAAAACGAAATAATATAAACAGCTTCATCTTATCAAAGTAAAACTCAAATGAGTGTGCTATTTTTATTAAATTCGTGCCCTTCATAAACTCAACTAACCATACATGACGGAAACGAAAGACTATACTTTACGATTATCGGGATTGGAGCCGCTTATTATTAATGAGCTCACAAATTTTGTGAATGTTGGAGAACGTACAAACGTTACTGGCTCGGCAAAGTTTTTAAAACTGATTAAAGAAGGTAATTATGATGAAGCGCTCTCGGTAGCTCGCGAGCAAGTTGAAGGGGGTGCACAGATTATAGACGTGAACATGGATGAAGGAATGATTGATGGTGAAGAGGCCATGGTTAAATTTCTACATTTGATTGCTTCTGAACCAGATATTGCAAGAGTTCCTGTGATGATTGATTCTTCTAAATGGAACATTATTGAAGCAGGTTTAAAATGCGTGCAGGGAAAATCTGTTGTTAACTCTATCAGCATGAAAGAAGGCGAAGAAGCCTTTATTCATCATGCAAAAAAAATAAAACGTTATGGTGCCGCAGTTATCGTTATGGCTTTTGACGAAAAAGGTCAGGCTGATAGTTACGAAAGACGAATAGAAATTTGTGAACGTGCCTATAAAATTCTCACACAAAAAGTTCATTACAATCCGGCTGATATCATTTTCGATCCAAATATTTTTCCTGTTGGAACAGGAATGGATGAGCATAAAAATAATGCGCTTGATTATTTCCGTGCAACAAAATGGATTAAAGAAAATCTCCCTGGAGCACGTGTTAGTGGTGGTGTAAGCAATGTTTCTTTTTCATTCAGAGGAAACAATACCGTTCGCGAAGCCATACATTCGGCATTTTTATTTCATGCCATTAAACATGGTATGGACATGGGTATTGTTAACCCAAGCATGCTCGAAGTGTATGATGATATTCCGAAAGATTTGCTTGAACGTGTTGAAGATGTTTTATTGAACAGACGTGAAGATGCAACTGAGCGTTTGCTTGAATTTGCCGAAACCGTAAAACGCAAAGGTAAAGCAGAAGTGATTGATGAAGAATGGCGGAAAGGAACTGTTGAAGCACGTTTGAGCCATGCACTTGTAAAAGGAATTATAGATTTTATCGATGTAGATACTGAAGAAGCAAGACAAAAATACGACAGACCATTACATGTTATCGAAGGTCCGTTAATGTCGGGAATGAGTGTTGTTGGCGATTTATTTGGCAGCGGAAAAATGTTTTTGCCCCAAGTTGTAAAAAGTGCACGTGTCATGAAAAAAGCTGTTGCTTTTCTGATGCCATTTATGGAAGAAGAAAAACGAAAAAGCGGAAACATGACCACAAACCAAGGGAAGATATTGATGGCAACTGTAAAAGGAGATGTGCATGATATTGGAAAAAATATTGTTGGTGTAGTGCTCGCTTGCAACAATTTTGAAATTATCGATATGGGTGTAATGGTGCCCGCTGATAAAATTCTTGCAAAAGCTATTGAAGAAAATGTTGATGTGATTGGCTTAAGCGGATTGATCACTCCATCATTGGATGAGATGGTACACGTTGCAAAAGAAATGGAAAGATTGGGATTAAAAATTCCGTTGCTGATTGGTGGAGCAACAACATCTCGTGTTCATACTGCTGTTAAAATTGATCAAAATTATTCGGGTTCTGTAGTACATGTTATTGATGCTAGTAAGAGTGTGCCTGCAGTGCAAAGCCTTATCAGTAAAGAGCATGGAGAAGCCTTTCATAAAAAAACAAAAGCCGATTATGCTCAATTCAGAGAAGACTATAAAAACCGGAAGCGTGATAAAAATTTCGTAACAATAGAAAATGCGCAAAAAAATAAAACCCGTGTTGAAGTAAAAAATATTGTTGCACCAACATTTACCGGAACAAAAGTATTCGAAGATTTTCCGCTTGAAGAGTTAAGAAATTATATCGACTGGACTCCATTTTTTGCAACATGGGAGCTAACAGGAAAATATCCGAAAATTTTTAATGATGAGATAATTGGCGTTGAAGCAAAAAAATTATTTGATGATGCCAATAAGTTATTGGATGAAGTGATTGCAAAAAAATTATTAAAAGCAAAAGCTGTTATTGGTTTTTGGCCAGCAAATGCTGTTGGTGACGACATCGAACTTCAAACATCAAACACCAAACATCAAACTTTCCACTTCCTTCGTCAGCAAAATGAAAAAGCCGAAGGGCAAAACTATAATTGTCTTTCCGATTTTGTTGCACCAAAAGAAACCAATGTTACAGATTATATTGGTGGTTTTGCTGTGTCAACCGGTTTTGGAATTGAGCCTTTAATTGAAGCTTATGAAAAAGACCATGATGATTATCACAGCATCATGATTAAAGCAATTGCCGATAGATTAGCTGAAGCATTTGCTGAAAAAATGCATGAACTTGTTCGCAAAGAATTTTGGGGATATTCGAAAAACGAAAACTTGTCGAGCGAAGGTTTGATAAAAGAAGATTACGCTGGTATTCGTCCTGCACCAGGTTATCCTGCTTGCCCCGACCATACCGAAAAAAGAATATTATTTGATTTATTGCAAGTAGAAAAAAACACGGGAATAATACTCACCGAAAATTTTGCCATGCA
>CANKGI010000145.1 GCA_947481365.1 Bacteroidota bacterium
ATCTCCAAGGTTGACATAAAAAATTACACCCAGTCCTATCAGAACAAGTGGAATAAGTAGTTTTCTCAAATCAAGAATTTCTGCAACCATGCAGAATAAACCCAGACAAGATGTATAAATCAGTGTATTCATTTTCTATTTAATAATTACTTTATCCAAAATCGATTGAAGTGCTGGTTGAGCCATATCAAACACAGGTTTAGGATATATTCCCATTACGATTATTGTTATTGCAATGATTGCCAGTACAATTTTTTCATTCCACATCAAATCCTTGAAAACCGAAGTGGTTTCACTTGTATTGCCAAGCATTACACGTTGAAACATTCTGAACATATAAACTGCTCCTAAAATGATGGTTAATCCTGAGAATACGGAGAGCCATGTATTGTATTCATAAACGCCAAAAAGCAATAAAAACTCGCCAATAAATCCGTTTGTAAGCGGCAACGCCACACTACCCAAAACCACAATCATAAACATCGTATTAAATTGAGGAGCTACATTTCTTATTCCTCCCAACCCTTCAACTTGTAAACTTTTGGTACGATTAAAAATAATATCGGCACAAAAGAAAAGTCCAACAACATTAACACCATGAGCCATCATCTGAACCACACTTCCTTGAAATCCCTGAATGTTTAATGAAAAAATTCCAGCTGCAATTAGTCCAACGTGAGCAACTGAAGAGTAAGCAAATAATTTCTTCAGGTCTTTTTGCATAATGGCAATAACTGAAGCATATACAATTCCGATAACACAAAGCGTAATAGCTAATGGACCCCATTGTGCAACACCAGCAGGAACTACAGGTAATAACCATCTTAATAAACTGTATGTACCCATTTTAAGCATAATACCTGCAAGCAACATGGTACCTTGTGTTGGTGCTTCTTTGTAAGTGTCGGCCTGCCATGTATGGAAAGGAACAATTGGGATTTTAATAGCAAATGCCAAGAAAAACATCCAAAACAACCAGCTTTGATTGCATGAGCAAATTTTTGATGCATTATCATACAATTCTCTAATATCAAACGAATGGCTTGGGTTGTAATGATACAACATGATAAATCCGAAAAGCATCAGTAAACTTCCGGCAAGTGTGTATATAAAAAACTTAAGTGTTACTGGAACTCGATTTGGTCCGCCCCAACGCAATGCAATAAAGTAAATCGGAATTAAAGCTAATTCCCAGAATATGTAATACAACAAGCCATCGTAAGCAATAAACACACCTATGAGTGCAAACTGCATGAATAGGATGAGCGAAAAATATGCTTTAGCATTTTCAATGTTTCTGTTAAATGCTGATAGAATAATAATAGGAGTGAGGAAGTTGGTTAAAATAACCATGAGCAAACTCAATCCATCCATTCCTAAATGAAAACTGATTTTAGGGTTCGATATCCATTCTTTAAAGTAATAGAAACTATCGGCACCAGTTTGTTTATAAACCGAATAAACATAAACTGTGATAGCCAGTTCGGCAGCAGCTAATAATAGTGCAACTTTGGAAGCAAGATTGTTTCCAGAGGCAAATACCAATATGGAAGCAATTAACGGAAAAAATAATATTAATAAAGTCATCATTAGATAAAGAGCCTAATTACAAATAAGACAATAATTCCAAAAACCATGGCAAATACATAAAATCCTGTATTACCATTTTGTACTAACCTGAGCGTACGTCCCGAAAGACCAACAACCCATGCTGTAGCATTTACTACAAGATCGATAACCAGTTTGTCAATTAACACAAGGAATAAATCCGACAACACTTTTAATGGTTTAACAATGCATGTTTCATAAATCTCGTCAACATAAAATTTGTTGTATACCATTTTGTTGATGCCTGTTAATGATGCATCTTCTGCAGGTTGTTCTTTGTTACTGATGTATTTATATCGTGCATATAATATACTGGCAATAGCTGCAATCACTGCTGTAAATATCAATATCCATTCTGTAGAATGACTTACTTCGGCTGCATGCGATTCGTCTAAAATATGTTGTGCAGGTGCTGTAACTGCCGAAAGATATTGTTGAAATTTATGAGCAAATCCCAATACCGATGGCAATCCGATAAACCCGCCAAATATTGATAATACAGCCAAGATAATAAGCGGTATGGTCATCGTTGATGGTGATTCATGAATGTGTTTCTTGGTTACTTCTGTTCCTCTAAAATCGTTGAAGAATGTTAGGTACACCAAACGGAACATATAAAAGGCTGTCATCATCGAGCTGATTGAAAGGATTGCCCAAATAATTTTACTATGCTCAAATGCTTTTGATAATATTTCGTCTTTCGAGAAAAATCCTGCAAATGGAGGTATACCAGAAATAGCAATTGAACCAATAAGGAAAGTGATAAATGTTACTTTGATGTATTTACTTAGTCCACCCATTTTACGAATGTCTTGCTCGCCATGTAATGCATGGATAACCGAACCCGATCCTAAGAATAATAATGCTTTAAAAAAGGCATGAGTTACAAGGTGAAACATTCCACTTGCAAAAGCCCCAATGCCCAATGCTGCAAACATTAACCCTAATTGAGAAACGGTTGAGTAGGCCAGTACTTTTTTAATGTCGTTTTGCATTAATCCGATAATTGCAGCCATTAAACATGTTGCTACACCAACGATGGCAACGATCTCCATACTAAATGGAGCCATTGCATATAATACACCTGAACGGGTAATCATATAAATACCTGCAGTAACCATTGTTGCTGCATGAATAAGTGCTGAAACAGGTGTTGGTCCAGCCATTGCATCGGGTAACCAAGTGTAAAGTGGTATTTGAGCCGATTTACCGGTTGCACCTACAAATAACAATAATGTAATAGTAACTAGCAATGCGCTTCCAACCGGAAGTAAGCTTGCTTGTTTCATCACTTCTGCATAATCTAAACTACCGAAATTAAACAGTATGAAAAACATTCCAAGTAAAAAACCAAGGTCGCCAATACGATTCATCACAAAGGCCTTTTTAGCGGCATCATTGAATGCATCATTTTTAAACCAATATCCAATTAATAAATACGAACACAATCCAACACCTTCCCAACCAATAAACATTACCAAATAGTTGCTTCCTATTACCAATAATAACATGAAAAAGATAAACAAATTCAGGTAAGTGAAAAATCTGGTAACCCCTTCGTCATCGTGCATGTAACCTATCGAATACACATGAATAAGAAAGCCTATTCCAGTTACAACAAGCATCATGGTAATGCTTAACGGATCGATAAGATAACCAAAACTAATATTGAAATTTGCAAAACCAATCCAGTTAAATAAATCGATGTGAAGTGAGCCTGTGCTGGGTAAATTGGTGAACATATAAAAAACACAGCAAAACGAAGCCAAAACGGCCAGACTTGCAATCCACCCGGTAATACTTTTAGGTAAGTATTTTCCGAATAAGCCATTGATTAGAAAACCAATCAGTGGAAAAAGCGGGATCAACATTCCCGGTGCGATTAATGATGAATCTGTCAGCATTTATTCTTTTATTACTCTAATTATATAATTAAACCTCAATGCACTCCTTCCCCTCTGGGGAAGGCAGGGAAGGGGTCTACCATTTTAATTTACTCAATTTATCAATATCTGTACTTGCAATATTTCTGTATATACTAACCAGTAATGCAAGTCCAACAGCTACTTCGGCAGCAGCCACCACCATGATAAAAAATACGAAAACCTGTCCGTCACTGTTTCCGCTGTATGCCGAAAACGAAACAAGAAGCAGGTTAACTGAATTAAGCATCAGTTCGATGCACATCATAATAATGATGGCATTTCTTCTAAATAAAACACCCATTATTCCGATACAGAATAAGAAGGTGCTTAAAAATAAGTACCAATTGTGAGGAACAGTATTCATTGCCATTTCTTTCATTTTCTTATTTCTCTTTTTTAGCCAGTAAAACAGCACCAATCATAGCCGACATAAACAGTATCGTTGATATTTCAAACGGTAACATAAAGTCGGTAAATAATTTTACGCCTATATCTTGTATAAAGCCGATATTGCTTTTGTGAGGTAAACTGTAAGTTCCCAAACCTGCCATTTTTAGCGAAGCAATGAGTGTTAAAAACAGCATGCCTGCTGCAATTACAGCTGCAATTTTTACCCAGTTGGTTTTGTGTGGTTCAGTTTCTCTGTTTAGGTTAAGCAACATGACTGTAAATAGAAACAAAACCATGATGGCTCCTGCATAAACAATAATGTGTACGATAGCCAGAAACTGTGCATTTAGAAGGATATAATGCCCTGCCACTGTAAAAAAACAAACAATCAGCGATAGTACCGAATGCATCGGATTTCTCGAGAACACAACATACAAAGCACTGATAATGGTAAGTGCCGAAAGTGCAAAGAATAAATATTGAATCATCTTTTTACTATTTAAATTTTTATTATGATAGGGTATACACTTTCTTTCTCTTGCTCACATCAACCCGCTCATCTGTTTTTTCAACCAACTTATCTTTTCCGTATATAAAATTCGAACGGTGATACTTGGCATCAATCAATCTGTCGGTTAGGTATATCGCGTCTTTAGGACAAGCATCTTCACACAGCCCACAAAAAATACAACGCAGCATATTGATTTCATAAACGGCAGCATATTTCTCTTCACGATACAAATTCTCTTCGCCTGGTTTACGCTCAGCAGCTGTCATTGTAATGGCTTCGGCTGGACAAGTAACAGCACACAATCCGCAGGCTGTACAATTCTCACGTCCCTGTTCATCACGTTTCAACACATGAACACCTCTGTAAACAGGTGTAAATTCTCTTACTGTATCAGGGTATTTATTGGTTACTTTTTTTCTGAAAAGATGCTTGATTGTGATGACCATTCCTCCGAGAATTGCAGGCAGATACAACTTCTCCATGAAGGTTAAGTCTCTTTTCTGAACAATTTTTGATCTATTGGTTAACGATTGCATATAAATTATTTAAAATAGGTTAGCCAGGCTCCGGTTATTAACACATTTACTATTGCTAATGGCAGCAACATTTGCCATCCTAGTCTCATTAACTGGTCGTAGCGAAAACGTGGTAATGTCCAACGTATCCACATAAAGAAGAAAATGAAGAAACAAACTTTAGCAAAAAGTACAAATACTGAAATAATAGCTGCAACATTTTGTGGCAGGTTTAAACTATCAATAAAAGGGAAGTGGTATCCGCCAAAATATAGGCACGATATAACTGCTGATGAAATAAACATATTGGTGTACTCAGCAAATAAATATAAACCCAGTTTCATCGAACTGTATTCGGTATGGTAACCACCAACAAGTTCTGTTTCTGTTTCGGGTAAATCAAAAGGTGTACGATTACATTCTGCAAAAGCACATACTAAAAAGATGATGAATCCCAAAGGTTGATAAAATACGTTCCAATGGAAACCTGCTTGTTGGTCAACAATATCGCGAATACTTAATGAGTTTGATGTTAAAAGCAGTGCAATAATTGCCATACCCATTGCTAGTTCGTAACTAATCATTTGCGATGATGCACGAATGGCACCGAGCAATGCGAACTTATTATTTGATGCCCAACCACCAATCATAATACCATACACACCGATAGAAACAATTGCGAAAATGTAAAGTATTCCGATGTTAAGATTAGCAACTTGTAAGCTAATATCTCTTCCGAAAAGATGAAGTGATTTTCCCCACGGAATGGCTGCACTGGTCATCAAGGCGGTGGTCATAAAAATACACGGACCAAGAATAAATAAGAACTTATCGGATGCATTAGGAATAATTTCTTCTTTAAAAAACATCTTACCACCATCGGCAAGTGGTTGTAATAATCCCCATGGTCCAGCACGATCAGGTCCATAACGGTCTTGAAGAAATGCAGCAATTTTTCGCTCGGCATAAGTGCTATATGCTGCTACTGCGAGGCTCACAGAGAACAGAATAACAACAAGAACACTTTTCTCAATTAGTATACTTAAATCCATTATGATTCAATTAGTGGTTTAATAGTATTGATTGTTAATTCTTTTGGTTTCACCATGTGTTCGTAATGGTTTGATGAAATAACCGAATGACGGTCGATATGGCGAGGACCTTCAATTGTCCAGTCGCTTGTTTGTTTTTTATCAAATCGACAAGTGTTGCAAATAAATTCTTCTACTTCGCCCCATTGGTCTTTTCTCCCAGTAACTCTAAGTACTTCTTCCTTTTGATACCACAACACTACTTTGCCCGAACATTTTGGATGATCGCAATTGCGATGTGCATCTACCGGTTTGGTAAACCATACACGACTCTTAAAGCGGAAAGTTTTATCGGTTAAAGCACCTACCGGACAAACATCAATCATGTTGCCCGAGAAATCATTGTCAATTGCTTTTTCAATATAGGTCGAAATCTCAGCATGATCGCCACGATTCATTACACCATGTACACGTCCATCGGTAATTTGCTCAGCAACTTTAACACAACGGTAGCAAAGTATGCAGCGTGTCATATGAAGTTGAATGTGATTGCCTACGTTTAATTTATTAAAAGTTCTGCGTTCGAAATCAGTGCGTGTTTTTGCAGAACCATTTTCGTACGAAAGATCTTGCAAATGACATTCGCCAGCCTGATCGCAAATAGGGCAGTCGAGCGGATGATTCAATAACAGAAACTCGGTAACACCTTTGCGTGCTTCTTTTACTTCGGGTGAAGTAAAATTAAGTACTTCCATTCCGTCCATAACCATGGTGCGGCATGCCGGAACCAATTTTGGCATTGGACGAGGGTCTTTATCCGAACCTTTGCTAACCTTTACAATACAAGTACGGCAATAACCACCACTTGTTTTTAATTTCGAATAATAGCACATAGCAGGTGGTGCCACTTCTGGCCCTATCATGCGTGCAGCTTGCAGGATGGTTGTTCCTTCTGCTACTTCTATGCTGTGTCCGTCTATCGTTACTTTTGGCATTTTCTATATTTTTTATAAAGAGCTATATGCCTCTGCCGGGCTTAAATTTTTACAATGGTAATAGTACTTCACATCCTTTACCGATTCTGGGTTCTTCACATACTCTTCAAACTCGGCACGGAAATGACGAATGGCACTTGCCACAGGCCATGCAGCTGCATCGCCAAGCGGACAAATGGTATTTCCTTCTATGTTTTTCTGAATATCCCACAACAAATCAATATCGGCAATGGTGCCATGTCCATCTATAATTTTGTGCAATACTTTTTCCATCCATGCTGTTCCTTCACGGCACGGGCTGCATTGTCCGCAACTTTCGTGGTGATAGAAACGTGCAAAAGTGAAAAGGTTTTTTACAATACTGGTGGTCTCGTCCATCACAATAAATCCTCCCGAACCCAACATGGTGCCAGTTGCAAAACCGCCATCCGACAAACTTTCGTAGCTCATCAAACGAGGTTCGCCATTGGCTGTTGTGGTAACTAAATGGGCAGGTAAAACAGGCACAGATGAACCTCCCGCAACAACTGCTTTTAGTTTTTTACCATTTAATATACCACCGCAATATTCTTCGCTGTTCAAAAACTCTTCTACCGGAAGACCTAATTCAATTTCGTAAACACCCGGTTTATTTATATGCCCCGATGCCGAAATAAGTTTTGTTCCTGTCGACTTACCGATTCCAATTGTTGCATAATGATCGCCACCATTATTTACAATGTATGGAACCGATGCTATCGTCTCCACATTATTTACCACAGTTGGGCAATCCCAAGCTCCTTTAACAGCAGGGAATGGAGGTTTGATACGTGGGTTTCCGCGTTTGCCTTCAAGAGATTCGAGCAATGCAGTTTCTTCACCACATATATATGCACCACCACCGGGTTGTACAAAAAGATCTAATGAGTAATTTGTTCCTAAAATATTCTTACCCAACCATCCGTTTGCATAAGCTTCGGCAATGGCTTTTTCTAAAATACG
>CANKGI010000146.1 GCA_947481365.1 Bacteroidota bacterium
GGAGCAGCATCTGCTTTTACCAAATTTTTTAGTCGTTGCTGATTTAATTCGCCTTGCTTTAATTGTTCTTGCAATGCAGCAATCTGAACAGGAATATCCGGTTTCTGTCCGAGTATTGCATCTATCTGTGCTTCGATTTGTTTTTTTCGTAAATACAATTGTGTTGTATCAATTATTCCGATGGGTTGATTCGCAATTAAAACCTGACCTTCTTCTACGTTAAATTGTAAAAGTGTTCCGGCAGCTTCAGTAGATATAATGGTTTCAACCGACTCGAATGCACCCGTTGCATCAAAATCATTTTTGTTTTTGGTACAACTCACAACAATAAATGTTGTTAAGAGAATGATAATTGTGTATTTCATTTGATGATGATTTTTATTTTATTAATTCAAAATTTCGCAATGATATCCATTTGACTTTGTTGCTTCAATAATTTGCTCAGGCAAAATGATATTTCCCTCTACCCGTAATATTTTATCGGGATCAGACAAGTCAAAATTTATTTTCAATTTTGGAAATGTTTTGCTCAAGCTCGATTGAAGCATTTTGCTTTGCATTTTCTTTTGAACATTTGTTTTGAAAACTTCAACCATTTTTTTTTATTTCACTTTAATAATAGCTTGAATCCATTTTGGAATCATTGCTTTTCGTTGTAACATTAATTTGTTAAACTCATCCTGTTTTATTCCGCCAATTTCTTTTAATCCCGGGCTCATAATAAAAGGAAAAACAATCATCCCGGCTAAATTCATCATTATATGCATTGGATGAATAGGTGTTATTTTCCCTGCTTTAACATATGACTGAAATTGCTTAAAGAAATAGGATTTTAGCAGAACCTTTTTAATATCAATTTTAGAAATCAGTTCTTTTGGATTCGTCCTTAATTCACTTAAAATAAATATTGGAATGTCGGGATTCTCTATTAACAAATCGATATAATTGTTTACAAGGATTTCAATTTTATTTTCTAATGAAGAAGTTTCATCATTAAATGCGCTCGACATCGATTGAAAAAAGCCTTGTAAGCTTTCGAGCATAATAATATTGAATAAATTTTCCTTGCTTCTGAAATAGTAATTTAACAAAGCCAGGTTAATTCCTGATTCTTCAGATATGTCTCTGGTGCGAGTTGCCGCAAAGCCTTTTTTATGGAAAACAATACGTGCAGCATTTTTTATTTTCTCTTCAGTAGAGAAATCATTTTTGCTTTTTATACTTTTAGTTGACATTTATTTATACACGAATGATGCTGCAAATATGTTTATATAAATTGATTTAAACAAACAATTTAATCATTTGATTAAAAATGAATAATTTGCCCATCGCTTTATTAAAATATTTTTGTTTTATCGCTTTGGCAATTTGATTATCCTTGTAATATGAGAAATTTAGTCGTGCTCTTTATCTTATTCACTTTTTCGTTACAGGCACAGGAAAGTGATTCGGTTATTATTCGTAAGTTTTTTAATGAAGAATTAACGAAAGGGAAATCTTATGGTTTGTTAGATCATTTGGCAAATAATATTGGTGGTCGTTTAAGTGGTTCACCACAAGCAGCACAAGCAGTTGATTGGGGTAAACGCACGATGGACTTTTTAGGATTTGATAAAGTGTGGTTACAAGAAGTGATGGTTCCACATTGGGTAAGAGGAGACAAAGAACAGGCAAAAATAATTTCATCAAAAGAGAAAACAGAAGTTAGAATTTGTGCCTTAGGAAATTCAATCGGAACAGGATCAAAAGGAATTACAGCCAATGTTATTGAAGTGAAGAGTTTTAAAGAACTGGAGATTTTAGGCAAGAAAAAAATAGAAGGAAAGATTGTTTTTTTTAACAGAGCACTCGACCCTACAAATATTGGAACTGGATCAGCTTATGGTGGAGCTGTTGACCAACGAGGCAGTGGAGCAGTTGAAGCTGCAAAGTATGGAGCTATTGGTGTTGTAGTTCGCTCGATGACTTTAACAATGGATGACCATCCACATACCGGTGGTACATGGTACAAAGATTCGATTACCAAAATTCCGGCATGTGCAATTAGCACGATTGGTGCAACTAAGTTGAGTGAAAGCATTAAACTCGATCCCGAAACTAAATTTTATTTTAAGCAAACATGTGAAATGTTGCCTGATGAAAAATCATATAATATAATTGGCGAAATAAGAGGTTCACAATATCCTGAAGAAATAATTGTGGTAGGCGGACATCTAGATTGTTGGGATATTTGTGATGGTGCCAGTGATGATGGAACAGGAATTGTTCAGAGTATTGAAGCGTTAAGATTATTTAAAGTTTTAGGAATTCGACCAAAACGTACTATTCGTGCCGTGCTTTATATGAACGAAGAAAATGGTGCACGTGGTGGTGAAAAATATGCAGAAGTTGCAGCAACCCTTCACGAAAATCATATAGCAGCTATCGAAAGTGATGGTGGTGGATTTACAC
The DNA here is from genome assembly GCA_947481365.1 of Bacteroidota bacterium. Taxonomy (GTDB): domain Bacteria; phylum Bacteroidota; class Bacteroidia; order UKL13-3; family UKL13-3; genus CAIUEQ01. The sequence goes on from CANKGI010000146.1 coordinate 2,452, forward strand.
CTCGTTCGTTTGGAGTTGATAATGAAAATGCAATTGCCAAAATGCAACCTTGGGTTGAGTTACTCAAGCAATATGGAATCATGGAAATTAAAAAAGGTTGGGGTGGTGTAGATATTGGTCCGCTTAAAAAAAGTGGTGCAGTGATGATTGGCTACACCTGCGATTCGCAAAGATATTTTGATTATCATCACTCAGAAATTGATACGTTTGATAAAGTAAATAAACGTGAACTCGAATTAGGTACCAGTTGCATTGCTTCGCTTTTGTGGCTGATAAGCGAGTACGGTTTGTAATAAACTAATAACCTGTTGGGGAGTGAATTTTACTTAACTTTTTGGGCGTGTTATGAAAAGTATATTCTAATCCTGAATAGAAAAATATTTTATTCCATTCGAAAACATTTTCACTTTCGTGAAGTTCAATGTTTAATCCGAATTGTAAAGTAAATGCCAGATGATCGGAAATAGCAATTTTATCAGTAATTACAGGTTGTATGAATAATTTAGGTGGTGCATAAACATTATACCAAACAATATTATTTCGAACAATTACTCCTTCTTCATAATTATTAAAATCAATATACTGACATCTGGCAGTGAGAGAAACAGCATTTAGTTGATCAGTAATTGCAATCGTGTGCTGCATAAAAGCAGTATTAAAACTTCCTCTACCATTTACTGAATAAGTTAGTGAATTTATATTAGACAGAATATTGAACATACTTGCTGGAATAGAAAAAAAACCTTGTATCAAATATTTGGTCATTTCTTCTGTAGCTCTGGAGTAGTTAGAGTTTAGCACTCCTCTGCTGATACCTGCATATGTTTCATAATGAAATGAATCAAGAAAATTGACAAAATATCCTATTCCTGCCTCAGCTTGATAATTGTATTTCCTATCGTATTGTTCACTATTTTCAAATGTTGATGAGCCATTAAGCATAACCGAAAAATGTTCACCAGGTGCATATGCAGAATTAACACCCCAACCTTCTCTTCCTAAATTTGCTTCAATTTTTCCATCACCTTTATTTTCAAGCATTGGTACAAACACCGATTTTTGCACGTATAGATTTTTGCACGAAAATAGGCAACTCAAAAATATGCTAGCGAGTAAATAGGTTTTTAATTTCATCAATACCGAAGGTAAAAATAAATTACGAATAAAAATGTACAGCATCAATAAATCAGTAAACTAAAACGATACATTTGCATCGTGAATCACAGTACAAAAATTATTATTGGAAACATTACCAATCTTTCGGATGCTCGTTATGCAGCAGCATCTGGAGCCGATTACATTTCGTTTTGCTTCGACACATTTAGTCCAAATTATATACCACCAGTTAAGGCTAAAGAAATGATTGATTGGGTAAGCGGAATAAAAATTATTGCATCTTTTGGTAACCAATCAAAAGAAGAAATTGAAACCATCGTTTCATTAATTAATATCGATGAAATTGAAGTAGAAAAAGAATTTTTACCGGATGATTTTTCAGAGATAGATATTCCTATTATAAAAAAGATAAATCTGAATGAAACAGATGAAACGAAAACAAAAGTTATGTTCGAGATGTACAAAGAAAAAGTGAATGCTTTTCATTTATATACTTCATCTCCTTTCGATAAAAGTATTTATGAAAACCTATTAAAAGAGCTTTGTTTATCGGTAAATATTATTTGGGAATTGGATGTGAATGAAAACAATATCGCATCTATTATTACCGATTATAAACCATATGCAATTCAACTCACAGGTAGTGATGAAGAAAAAACCGGCTACAAAGATTTTGAAGAAATGGATAAAATAGTAGAAAAAATTCTTGCAGAAAGGGTTTAGATATTTATACTTTCTTAATCACTTCCATCAATTTGTCAATTTCATCTTTTGTGTTGTAAATATGTGTTGATACACGCAATGAATTCAATCCGTTTTCGGCAACACTTCTAATTCTTACTTTCACATCGGTACACATCGTGTAAAATTTTGTATACTCAATTCCTTTCACTCTAAAACCATTCACAGCGCAACGTGAACGTTCTTCGGTAGGAGTTATCAATTCAATTTTGTCGCCAAACTCGAGCAATCTTTTTTGCGTGTAACCACCAAGCATACTAATTCGGTCATGAATATTTTGTAATCCGATATTTTCAATAAAATCAATTGCAGCATCCACACCTTTATACAAGCCACTATTTTGTGTACCTCCGTAGTATCGATGTGCACTATTGTTGTATTCGCCCATCACCACAGGGTTTGCAGCCATGTTCCATTTTGCATTGTCACTTCCTCCACCAACAAAATACGTTTGAAGTGTATCTTGAAAATCTTTTCTTACGTAAACAAAACCTGTTCCTTTTGGTCCTAACATCCACTTATGGCAACAACTTGCATATGTGTCGCAACCAATATCGTGCAGGTTGAGCATCAGTTGCCCTGGACCATGTGCGCCATCAATAATCGAAAAAATATTTTTTTCTTTTGCCAATTTGCAAATCTCTTTTACAGGAAGTACTTGCCCCGCAGTGCAAGGTATATGAGGCACAGCAATCGCTTTTGTTTTTTTTGTGATGAGTGCATTTATGCGGTTTAAAGTTTCATCAGCAGTTGCTCCGGGAGTAAAAGTTTTGATAACAATGCCGTGTAATTTTTGACGATTGAGCCACGGGAATGCATTTCCCACATGTTCGTGGGTAGTTAAAATTACTTCATCACCTTTTTGCAAAGGCAATCCCCAACATGCAATATTTATTCCATCGGTTACATTATGTGTTAGTGCAATTTCATCTTCATTTGCACCAACAAATGCTGATAATTTTTTTGCAGTTAATTCCCATCCACCATAGTTTCCTAATTGATCGCAATCCATCATACCTTTGCGAACAGCTTCAATTACAGGGTAAGGAGATGGTCCCATGGTGCCATTATTTAAATATGCCCACTCTTTAGTTAACGGAAATTGTTGGCGCACCATCATCCAGAATTTCTCATCATCCGTTTCTATTTTTATTCCGTTTGATGAAACAGCTTTCCTGTTTTCTGCAAATGCAAAATCAGATAATGCCATACCTGCTAACATTGTTCCAGTGGTTTGTTTAATGAATTTTCGTCTGTCGGTTTTCATTTGAAAATGTTATTGTTAAATCAATATTACCAATTTTTTTTAACTTCACCGTTTATAAAAAATGATTTTATGTATCGTGTTATAGGAATGATGAGTGGTACTTCAATGGATGGAGTTGATTTAGCTTATTGCGAGTTTGAAGAGCAAAAAGGAAAATGGAGTTTCGAAATTAAATATGCAGAAACAATTCCATATCCTGAAGTTTGGAAAACAAGGTTGTCGAAATTAGACGAGCAACCTATTTTTCTATATCCTAAAACAGATGCGTTTTATGGAAAATATATCGGACAACTGATTAATGATTTTATCGAAAAAAATAATTTATCGGTTGATTTAATTTCATCACACGGACACACTATTTTTCATCAACCACAGAATGGATTTACTGCACAAATTGGAAGTGGGGCAGCAATATATGCCGAAACAAATATTCCGGTTGTTTGCGATTTCAGAAGTGTGGATGTAGCCCTTGGTGGACAAGGAGCACCGTTAGTTCCTTTAGGTGATACAATGTTGTTTAAGGAATATGATGCGTGTTTAAATTTGGGAGGTTTTGCTAATATTAGTTTTTCAAAAAACGAAGCAATAAATGCTTTTGATATTTGTCCTTGCAATATCGTTTTAAATCATATTGCCGAATGGATGAATTTACCTTTTGATGATAAGGGAAAAATTGCTTCATCTGGAATTGTAAACGCGAATTTATTAGAGGAGCTCAACGCTATTGGATTTTATAAAATGGAAGGTTCAAAATCATTGGGAAAAGAATGGGTAAATGAAAATGTTTGGCCTGTAATGAAAAAATATGATTCGCTAAATAATGAAGATTTGATGGCCACATTTACTGAGCATATTGCAACTCAAATTTCTGATAAAATAAATGCATCTAAAACAAGCAATATTTTAGCAACAGGAGGAGGTGTTTTTAATCAATTTCTTTTAAGTCGAATTGAAAATAAATCAAGTTCAAAAATAGCTGTCCCATCGGCAAATATTATTAATTACAAGGAAGCTTTAATTTTTGCATTTTTAGGTTTGTTAAATATGTTGAATAGGAATAATATTATTAGCAGTGTTACTGGTGCTAAACAAAACAGTATTGGGGGTGCCTTTTATGGCAGTAAAGTTCAGCCACAAAATCTCTGATAATTTTTTTAATGTTTGCTCTTTAATTTTTATTTTTCAGATTGTCCAAACGAACCGATAATAATGGTTTTAATGTCGATTATAACGTAGATACGCCTCGTATATAATAATACAAATGAACGCTTAACTTAACTATATTTTTGGCTACAAATTATAGTTAAGAAATTTGAAGTCTAAAAATATTTTTATTCCATTTTCCTTATTTGTATTGATGTTCTATGGATACATTAACAATGTTTTGGCTATATCTAAAACGTTTAATGTAGCTAGCGGGAACTGGAATACAGGTGGAAACTGGAGCCCATCGGGTGTGCCGAGTTCGTCAGATGATGTTACAATACCAGCTGGCGGTGCAGTTACAGTTGATATAGCAGCATTTTGTAATACCCTCACTTTTGGAAATGGATCCAATAATGCATGCTCATTATCCATTTCGGGAACCAATTCTCTGACAGTGACAAGTACTATCACGTATGTTGTTCCTGCAGGAAACACAAACGATCAAACCATTAATGTGTCTGCCGGAACATTGTCTTGCTCATCAATTACATTCGCTAATACAGCTTCAGGTTTACAGGATAATAACTTTAATCTGTCGACAGGAACTGTAAATGTAACCGGTAATATTACTTTTAACGGAGCAGCTACAGAAAATGCTTTTAACATTACAGGTTCTGGCACGCTCAATGTTGGTGGAAGTGTTAGCGGATCAGGTACTTTTACAGTAAATGCAAGTGGAGCAACTGTTAATTATAATGGTACAACCCAAACCATAAAAGTTACAACATATACAAATCTTACTTTATCGGGAAATGGAAGTAAAACATTTGCTACAGGTACAACAACAGTAAATGGGATTCTATCAATTGAAAATGGAGCCAATTCAAATACTTTTACCGGATCATTAGCTTATGGTGCAGCTGCAACACTTCAATATAACACATCTATTTCCAGAACAGCCTCAACAGAATGGGTGAGCCCATTTATTGCAACTGGTGGTGTTTCAATATTGAATACAGGAACAATTACACTCGATGCTGCAAAACAATTTGGAAATAATACCAATGTTGATTTAAACATAAATTCAGGAGCAACGCTGAGTACATCGGCAAGCAATTTTGGACTAACTTTTCATGGAGATTTTATAAACTCAGGAACACTTAGTGCAGGAAGTTCAGCAATTACCATTGCAGGTAC
>CANKGI010000147.1 GCA_947481365.1 Bacteroidota bacterium
GTAGAAATACTTCCTGTTGAAGAATTATTTGAAGCAAAACCTGCAGGGTTACATGTACTCACCCAAACAGCTTGGTTACCATCTGAGAATGCTGATGAAAATGTTGTAGTTGCAGACCCAGATGTACTTGTGCTTCCTACAGCCATTGATCCGTATACAAATTCAATTGCACCGGTTTTTTCGTAAATTTTCAACTCAAATGTTGCATCAGCAGTTGTACTGTTGCTATTAACACTCATATTTAGCCATTTAATAGTAAAGCATCTGTATGGGGCAGCACCTGAAGTAGCATATCCAACACTACCAGTTGAAGATGTCTTCATTTTCATAGCAAAAGGCGATAAGTAAATACCCGAACCTACGTTTGATGTTGATATAGTTCCAGTTATTGCAGTAGCACCACTTGTGGTTGATAATTTTGCAACACCATTTGTATTAAATGAAATGTACGTATAGTTTACTCCAAAATACTTAAAAGTGAAACCTAACGAAATTACGCTAGAACCACTATTGGTTGAAGTTACACTTGCTGCAATTTTTGATGTAAATGAAGAAAGCGTGTTTCCATTAGCATCAGTTGTTAATGATGAACTGCTAGCAGTGGTATTTAAATACTGAGATGCTGTTACTGCAACAGCAAATGTTTTGTTACTGAATAACATCGTAAATGCAGCGATGAACAGTAACGAATGGTAAAAACTTGACTTGGTTTTCATATTACTAGTTGTTTATTTTATTTATTGATTTGTTATACATAATTGAATTGATTATTTCTGAAATTGAAATGAAATCGTGTGAATTTTTAATGATGTAATCAATGTACTCTCCTGTTGTAGTGATAATGTTTTCAATTGATGAAGCAGTGCTTGCAAGAAGAATTATTTTTGATTGGTTGAAAGTGTGTTTGAGTTGTGTTAAGTTTGATTCAGTTGAATTACTGCTGATAAAAGAGTGATTCATGAAAATAACATCAGGATAATTGTTATTATTAAACAACACTTTATTGTCGTCAGCTTTTGTAATGCTGCAACTAAAGTTGTTTGATAGAAACTCTGATAAGTAGTTTGAATAAAACTTATCTCCGTCTACTATAAATATGTTTAATGAGTTTGTTGTTGTCATAATGTTTTGTCACCATTATGAAACAAATATGCCACTAGGGTAAGTGGCATAAAATCAGTTAGTTAAAATTTACAGGCAATTGGCATAGTGTTAAAATTTGGAAGGGTTTTCCAAATTTTGGAAAGATTTATTTCTCTTTATTTTGTTTTAATTCAATTACAACCGCATGAATAACCGATTCTATTTCGTCAAGATTTTTCTTGATGGTATTCATTTGGTCAACAGCATCATCTAGTTTCAATTCTTCCACAAAATCAATGTTGTTTAATATGGAGTTGATACTCATAATCATAATGCTTGGTTTTATTTTGTGTAACATAAACTTCACTTTTACAATATCATTTTCTGAAAAAGCAATTTGAGCTTCTGAAACTGTTTTAGGAACCTCTTCAATAAAAATATCTAGCATTTTATTAATAAATGCTTGATCACCTTTTGTTGATTCTTCCAGTTTATGAACCGAAAATAATTTTTCGGATTTATTTAATTGAGTAGAATGCTTAATGACAATTTCTTTATTCGAGTCAAGTTTTAATGCTGTACATATTTTTATAAATAAATCTATTTCAGTAAAAGGTTTAATTAAATAATCGTTCATGCCGGCTTCAATACATTTTTCGTTATCACCCGAAATGGCATTTGCAGTTAAAGCAATAATCGGTATGTGTCGGTCAATCGAATTCCTAATAATACGAGTTGCTCCAATTCCATCCAATTCAGGCATTCTAACATCCATTAATATCAAATCATAATCATTGTTATTAATTCTATTGATAGCTTGTTTACCATTCTCGGCAATATCGGTAATCACACCCCAATCTTCTAAAATAGCCAAACAAAGGGTTTGGTTAATTACGCTATCTTCGGCTAAAAGGATACGTTTGTTTTGAAGTACTTTAGAGTTTATTGCAATTTCATTTCTTTCCGAAATTTGGTCTTCGTTTCCTTTTTCGAGTGTTAGCACAAATCCTACCGAAGTACCTTCATTCTTGGTACTTTTAATAAATATTTTTCCTCCTAAAAGTTCAACAAGTTGCTTACTAATTGCTAATCCAAGACCAGTACCACCATATTTTTGCGATATAGTTTCGTTCTCTTGATTAAAGCTCTCAAAAATATTATCGAGTTTGTCTTCGGCAATTCCAATTCCATTATCGGTAACATTAAATTCAATCGTTTGATATTTGGGATTATCAATAATTAATTTGTAAGAGAGTTTGATGTTTCCTTTTGCCTGAGTGAATTTTATAGCATTACTAACTAGGTTATTTAAAATTTGAATGATTCTTAATGAATCAGAAATGAGGTAATCATTCACTTGATTATCGAGAGATAATTTGAAGTCAATATCTTTTTCTTCGGCTTTGATATTAAATAAATCGTATACCTGATGCGTGATAGTTGAAATGCTAAAAGTAGTATTCGAAACTTTTAGTTGGTTTGTTTCTATTTTAGTAAAATCTAAAATATCATTTACAATTGCCAATAAATTATGTGACGTATTAATTAATGCCTCAACATATGAATGTTGTTTTACGTTTAATGGTGTTTTCTTCAATAAATTAGTCATACCAATAATGGCATTCATGGGAGTACGTATTTCGTGACTCATGTTTGCCAAGAACAATTGTTTTGCATTTACAGAAGCAAGCGATTTTTGTTGTGCAATAATTAGGTTTGTTTCGGTTTGTTTTTGCTGAGTAATATCGAGATGTATGCCGATTGACCCTGTTACCTTTTTGTTTTCATCGTAAATTGGTCCACCGCTAATCAAAACATTGATGAGTTTACCGTCTTTACGTATTAGCATTACTTCGTACACACTTGATTCACCTGAGTTTCTGATGCTATTATTTTTATCGATTTTTATTCTGTATTCATCATCAGGTATTAAAAAATTAACTGGGTTTTTGCCAATAAGTTCTTCAGAGCTATATCCTGTTATTTCACAAAAACTTTTATTGGCATTTAAAACAATTCCTTTCAAATCCACTTCCAACACACCAAGTTCCATGTTCTCTAAAATACTACGGTATTTTTCTTCACTTTGTTTTATTTTTTGCTGTTTGCTAATTGTATTCGTTATATCTTCTTCTATTGCAAAAAAGTTTTTCAAATTTCCATCTTCATCAAATAGCGGTTGAATTTGTATTTTTGACCAGAATTTTTCTCCATTTTTTTTGTAATTGATAATTTCACATTCAAAAGGTTTTCTGGCTTTTAAACTTTCTCGTATAAAATCAGCAGTTTCTTTATTCGTTTCTTTTCCCTGTAAAAGATGCCCCGGTTTCTTTCCAATTAATTCTGCTAAAGTATAACCTGTCATTTTTGTAAATGCGTTGTTAACCCATTCAATTTTACCTTCGGGGTCGGTAATGGTTACTGCATTATTTGTTTTCTCTACGATACTCGACAGTTTTTTAATTTCTGATTCAGTTTTTATTCTACGCGCAATATTTCTGGATGTAACAATAATATCCGAGAACTCAGTTCCATTTTTGGCATATGCAATTGCAGATTCAAACCATACAAATGTTCCATCTTTTTTCTTTAGCCTAAATTGTAAGATTAAATGATTATCTCCTTTATCGAAAATAGCATGAATTTGTTTTTTTGTAATATTTATATCATCGGGATGTATTAAATGATAAATATCTTTTCCGATAAGCTCGCTTTCATTATATCCCAATATCGATTTTACATTTGACGAAACATCTTTAAAAAGAGTTTCCTTATCGTGTATAGAGATAAGGCTTATTGAGTTTTCAGATAATAGGGTGTAGCGGTGTTCAATTTCTTTTAATCTGGTTTCGTTTAGTTTGTTTTCAGTAATATCCGCAAACATCCAAAAGTTACCTATGTATTCATTATTTTTTATTAATGGTATGTAATCAGTTTTTACAATTTTTCCATTAGTAAAATGAAGTTCATTGTTTAATATCGGATTCTTTTTCTCTGAATCTTTTATAACTCTGGTAATAAAAGATTCGGCATCAGGGTATAATTTAGATACTAAATTGATGATAATGCTTCGGTCGCATCCAATAAGAGCTTCGGATGTTTGTTCGGTTTCAAATATTTCACAGAATTTATAGTTTGCTAAATTAATTTTGCCATTAATATCAACTACTAAAATGCCTGAATCTATTTTTACAATTATATTTTCAAAAAGGGTATCGAACATTTTTTAGTTTGTTTTAGTTGAATATAAATGATGGTTAATTTAATAGGATTATTTTATTGAATTATGACGATTTATTAGGCGTATTTATTTCTCCGTTTTGTATTAAATTATAAATTGTCGACTTGCCAATATCTAATTTTTTAGCCACTTCAACTACATTGTTGTTATGCTTTTTTAAGAAATAAAGAATAATGGAATTAGAATATTCTTTCAAAGTTTTTTCTTGAGCAAACATGCTCACATCAGTATTTTCTGTTTGCAAATTAATATCATCAGCTTTCATATCAATACCATCACTCATTACACAAGCAAGTTCAATTACCGATTTCAACTCACGCACATTTCCGGGATAAGGGTATTTTAATAGTTTCTCTTTTGCCTCGTTTGTAATATTAATCGGTTTGAGTTTGTTTGTTTTGCAAAATTCTTCTACAAAGTGTTTTGATAAAATGAGTATATCATTTGATCGCTCTCGCAGGGCTGGTAATTCAATTGTAAGCCCCATCAATCTGTAATATAAATCCTCCCTAAAGTTGCCTTTTTTAACTTCTTCTGCCAGGTTTTTGTGCGTTGCAATTATCAATCTGAAATCAACTTTTATTACTTCGTTTCCACCAACTCTGTTAATTTCTCTTTCTTGTAAAACACGCAATAATTTTGTTTGCATGTTTAAATCCATTTCGGCTATTTCATCTAAAAACAATGTTCCTTTATCCGCCTCTTCCACTTTTCCAATTCTTCGAGTTGCAGCTCCAGTAAATGCACCTTTTTCGTATCCAAAGAGTTCACTTTCGATTAATTCTTTTGGGATGGCACCAACATTAATTGCAATGAATGATCTCTTTTTTCTTTCAGAGTTGTAATGTATGGCTTTTGCTACAAGCTCTTTACCTGTGCCCGTTTCGCCCTTTATATAAACAGATATGTTTGTTTTTAGAGCCTTTTCAATAAGTGTAAAAACTTTTTGTATTGGCGCACTACTACCCAATATCAATGAGTTGAAATCGTATTTCTGTCCGATTTGTTCTTTCAGTTGTACAATTTCATTTTTAAGCGAAACGTTTTCTCGTATTCTAATTACCGAATTCCAAAGTCGGTCTTTGGCATCATCATCTTTTACAATGTAATCGTAAGCTCCTTCTTTTAGTAAATTTACTGCTGTGCTAATATCTTTTTGTGACGAAAGAATGATTACCTGAACTTCAGGATTCATTTCTTTTATTTTTTTTAAAACATCAGCTCCCGAAAAATCTGGTAGATTATAATCGAGCGAAACAACGTTGGGTTTTTTGTAAAGGTTGTTCAGGAATTCTTTTCCTGATTTAAAGCGAGTAACTTCATAGTCGGGATTTAATGATAGATGATACGATAATATTTCACCGTACCATGGATCATCTTCAACTATAAATATTTTGAAATTTTCCATAAACTAATTCAAGTTCAAAAATAGAGAATTACATTTACAAGATTAACGAATAAAATTACAGTATTTGTTCAACTATTTTTTAGCTCAAAAACAGTTATTTCGGGCAAAATGCCTACCCTGCCAGGGTATCCAATAAATCCGAAGCCCCTGTTAACGTATAACTGTTGCGTACCTTCCCGGTATAAACCTGCCCAATGAGGATAAATATATTGAGAAGGACTCCATTTAAATTTGCCTATTTCGATGCCGAATTGGAACCCGTGAGTATGGCCTGCAAATGTTGCATCAATATCATGATGTGATTTTGAAATAACCGAATCGAAATGTGATGGATCATGTGAAAGCAATAATTTTACCGGAACATCTGGTAAACCACTTTTTGCTTTATCAATATCTCCAAACTTTTGAAACCGCCCTCTGTCACCCCAATTTTCAACACCGATAATTCCAATTCGTTGCATGTCTTTTTCTAAAGTTACATTTTCATTTCGCATTAAATGCCACCCCAAATCTTTGTGAACCTGAACCAAATCGGCAAGATTTTTTTCTTTGGCTTGAGGTGTTGGCCACGATGTGTAATCTCCATAATCGTGATTTCCAAACGTGCTAAAAACGCCCATTGGTGCTTTTATTGTCGAAAAAATATCTGCATAATCATATGCCTCATCAGTTCGGCTGTTTACCAAATCTCCTGTAAAAAATATGAGGTCGGCTTTCACATCATGAATCATGTCAATACCTCGTTTAACGGCATCTTTATCAAAAAAACTACCTGAGTGTATATCCGAAACCTGAACCAGTTTTAAGCCATTAAATGCTGATGGCAAGTTGGGCAAATACAATGGAACATTAATTACTTTGTAATCGTAAGCTCCTTTAAAAATGCCTTTGCTTAACATAACCAAAGGTACAGCAGCTGTTATCGTTCCGGCTTGTGAAATAAATTTTGCACGACTGATTTTATTGTCACTTTCAACAGCTGAGTTTGTTGTGAGTGTTGATGTTATTTTTTTAATTACCCAACGAATTAATCTTTGAATATCTTCAACCAAAAGAAAAATAACAACCAAAAATTTCGATAGGTAAATAACAAATACAAATGCTCCAGTATAAATTTTAAATAATTTGTTTGACTCGAAATATGGAATCCACAATTGCATTAAAAATAATATGGCAAAAAATAGGGTTGCTCCAAAATAAAATCGCTTCGAACGTTTTATAAATTGTGCGCTTTTATTGTTAAACAGTATTTTAAATGCTTGCCAAGTGTATATATCGATGAGTATAAAAAATACCATCATCGATAAGGTCATCATTATTTTAAATTCGTGCATTTCTGAATATTATTACGCAATTTGCAATTTGAAAACGTATAAACGAAATGATTTGTTTCCCCAATGCAAAAATAAACCTGGGATTGCATGTGTTGAATAAGCGCGAAGATGGGTTTCATAATATTGAGACAGTATTTTATCCTGTAAATTTATGCGATATGCTGGAGATAGTGAAATCGGTAAAAAGTACAAAAAAAGTTGATTTTTTTTCGGATGGTTTGCCAATATCAGGAAATACAGAAAACAACTTAGTCGTAAAAGCATACAATTTGCTGGATAAGGATTTTAATTTAGATCCTGTTAAAATATTTCTGTATAAAAAAATTCCGATGGGAGCAGGTTTAGGCGGAGGTTCATCAGATGCAGCATTTGCATTAAAATTATTGAATGACATTTTTTTACTTGGATTAAATAATGAACAATTAAAAAATTATGCTTCTCAACTTGGCAGCGATTGTGCATTTTTTATCGAAAATATTCCATCGTATGTTTTAGGTAGAGGAAATGAACTAGAAGATTTTGATATCAATCTTTCAGATAAATATATTGTTTTACTCAATCCAAATATTCATTCGGATACAGCATTGGCTTATAAAAATGTAAATAGGAGAGGAACAGTAATGGCAGATTTTTCTTTGAAAAATTTATTGAAGCAACCCATCATTAATTGGAAAGATAAAGTTGAAAATGATTTTGAGAAATCAGTATTTCAAGCCTTTCCTGTTTTAAATGATATCAAAAAAAAGTTGTATGATTCGGGAGCTTTATATGCAAGCATGAGCGGAAGTGGATCAAGCATTTTCGGCATATTTGATGCTAATCCAA
>CANKGI010000148.1 GCA_947481365.1 Bacteroidota bacterium
AGGTCATAAAAAAGGAGAGGTTTTTGACATAAATTTTTCAGTTTGTGATTTTTTTGATGATGGTGTTACTTTGAAAGTAATTGTCAGGCAAGGGAAAGAATTCTATATTGATGAATATGATTCAAAAACATATTTGCAAAAAAATGAAATTAAAATGAGCGAAATATTTTTCGAAGAATTACATCGATTCCCTTTTTTTAATTCGAAAGGTGAAATTATTTTAACTCCTAAAAAAACAAGTGATATTGTGTTTTATAATGTTGAGAATAATAAAAACAAATGACTCAAACAACTTCCAACCTCCAACTTCCAACTTCCCACTTGCGTATTGGCTTTGATGCAAAACGTGCTTTCAACAACGGAACTGGCTTAGGTAACTACAGCCGTTTTGTAATCAATTCGATGGTGAAATATTTTCCTGAGAATGAATATTTTTTGTTTACGCCAACCATAAAGCCTGAGTTCGAAAATTTTATTCCTTCATCAGAAAATATCAAAATTATTTCGCCAGATAGTTTGCTCGGAAAAACTTTTCCGGCTCTTTGGCGCAGTTATGCCATTGCCGAAATGTGCAATGAGCTAAAGCTCGATGTTTTTCATGGATTGAGTAACGAATTGCCCGTTGGAATTGAAAAATTTTCGGGCAAAAAAATAGTTACTATTCATGATTTAATTTTTCTTCGTTACCCCGATTATTACAACAATATCGACCGTTACATTTATACCAAAAAATTTAGGCATGCCTGCGAAAGTGCCGATTTAGTGCTTGCTACAAGTCATCAAACAGAAAATGATGTAGTTGAATTTTTTAAAACCGATGAGCAAAAGATTGAAGTAACTTATCAGAATTGTGACGAAAGTTTTTCGCTTGTTGTGGATGAAAATCTAAAATCCGACATTCAGAAAAAATATAATTTACCCGAACGATTTATTTTAAGTGTGGGTACCATCGAACAACGCAAAAATCAACTCACCATTTTAAAAGCATTTCATAGGTTGAGTTCAAAAAACTTGAAATTGGTTTTTGTTGGCAGGCAAACAGAATATGTAAAACAACTCACCGATTTTTTAGCAAAAAATAACCTCGAAGGAAGGGTGATATTTTTACAACAAGTTGAACATGCAGATATGCCTGCAATTTTTCAATTAGCAAAAATATTTATCTATGCTTCTGAGTTTGAAGGCTTCGGCATTCCTTTGCTGGAAGCACTTCGCAGCGGTGTTCCGGTATTGGCGTCCAATTCTTCATCATTGCCAGAAGTTGGAGGTGATGCTGCTCAATATTTCGAACCCGGTAACACAAATGAACTTTCGGAACAAATGCGTTTAATACTAAATGACGAAACTAAATATCAATCGATGATTGAAAATGGAAAAGTACAGGCTGAAAAATTTAATTCCGATTTGCTAATGAATCAATTGGGAAAGTTTTACAGAATATAACTTTCCACAGTTTGCATGTGCATTACAGATGCATTGGTTAAATTTATTAGTGTTAATTTCGTTTGTATAAATTTTACAAAGCTGTGAGCGAACAGGAAGGAAAAATCAGAAAAAGACGCAAGGTTTCGTACCTGCCATCTATTATCAGTATTGCATTAGTATTGTTTATGCTGGGCTTATTCGGCATTATTCTAATCAATGGAAATAAATTATCGCAACACATCAAAGAAAATTTTCAGTTAACAGTTTTCTTTAATAAAAATGTGAGTGATGCTGATGCATTAAGAATTCAGAAACAAATAGCCGCCAAAGAATTTACAAAAGATGCAAAGTATGTGAGCAAGGATGAAGCAGCCAAAGAATTTACGAAAGAAATTGGACAGGATTTCGTGAACTTTTTAGGTTTTAATCCACTGCTTCCATCTATCGAGTTATTTGTAAAATCGAATTTTGCAACTGCCGAAAAAGTAAAAATTATTGAGGCAGAAATAAGACGAATGAAGGAAGTTCAGGATATCGTTTATCAAAAGTCGATTCTCGAAGATATTAATGAAAATGCGCATATTATCGGTACAATCTTAATTTCGATTTCGATTGTTTTTTTGCTAATTGCGATTACACTAATTAATAATACCATTCGTTTAAACCTCTATGCTCGAAGATTTATTATAAAAAGTATGCAAATGGTAGGTGCAACACATGGTTTTATTATCAAGCCTTTTGTGATTAAATCCTTGCTGCATGGCCTTTATGGTGGCATTATAGCGTGTTTACTCATGACAGGTGTTCTTTATGTAATGCCTTTATGGATTAACCAACTCAATTTACTTTACGATACAACACAGTTTGCATTATTGTTTGTTGTTATTATTATTGCAGGAATCATCTTTAGTATGATAAGCAGTATGATTTCAACAAATCATTACTTGAAACTTAAAATTGATGATCTTTATTAATTTAAAATAACATGTCTGACAAAAAATCGAATACAAAAAACACTGCTGAAAAATCGGCTTCAAAAAGCGAACACACTTTTGCCTTTAGTAAAGAAAATTATATGCTGATGGGAATTGGTGTTGTCGTTTTAATCATTGGTTTTTGGCTGATGTCGGGCAAAGAAGATATTTTTAGCAATACAAAGCTTACCATCGCTCCAATTGTAATTGTAATTGGTTTAGCTATTGAGTTTGTTGCTATTATGCGCAAACCAAAAGACTAATAAGTTTACAGTGCTTAGTGCGCAGTGCATAGTTGCCTGTTTGAATTACTAAGTACTGGGCACTAAAAACTAAGCACTAATTTATGAGCATCATTCAAGCCATTTTTCTTGCCATTATCGAAGGTATTACTGAGTTCCTTCCAATTTCGAGTACAGCACATATGAAATTTGCCAATCCATTACTTGGGCTTGGCGATTCGCCATTTACCAATATGTATGAAGTGGTAATTCAGTTAGCAGCAATTCTATCGGTTGTGTTTATTTACTGGAAAAAGTTTATCGACTTCAAACATTTTAGTTTTTATATCAAACTTTTTATTGCAGTTATTCCTGCACTTGCATTTGGTGCATTATTTAAAAAATACATTGATGCAGCTTTGGCAAACTTGATCTTTATAGCTTGTGTAATGGTTTGCGGTGGTGTGGTACTTATTTTTATTGATAAGTTTTTTAAAGAAAATGAAATCGATTCGGAAGAAAAAATATCGAATAAAAACGCATTCATCATCGGCTGTTTTCAGGTGTTATCAATTGTGTTTCCGGGATTAAGCCGCAGTGCTGCAACAATTATCGGTGGTATGAGTCAGAAATTAACGAGAAGTGTTGCTGCCGAGTTTTCATTTTTTCTTGCTGTACCAACAATGTTTGCTGCATCGGTAAAAAGTTTTTGGGATGTTTATAAACTCAATCCAGAAGTGATTGCAAAAGATAACATGACAGTTTTAGGAATTGGTTTTGTTGTTTCGTTTTTCGTTGCACTGTTTGCCGTAAAATTCTTCATCTCGTATCTTCAAAAAAATGGTTTCAAAATGTTCGGTTGGTATCGAATTATTTTAGGAACAATTATTTTGATTACGTTATTGGCAGGTAAATAATTTATTTTCCCGCAGATTTCGCTGATTTTCGCAGAGAAAATAAATGTCAAACGCAGAAATATCCTCAGTTATCCTCATCAACAAACCACTTGGTTGGACATCTTTTGATGCGGTCAATAAAATTCGTTACGCAGTTATTAAAAAATTAAGAAATGATTCTCCTGAATTATTTGTGGGTAGAAAATTTCGCCCCAAGGTTGGTCATGCAGGTACGCTCGATCCATTGGCTACTGGACTTTTGATTGTTTGCGTTGGGAAGGAAACGAAAAATATTGAGCAATACATGGGACAAGAAAAAGAATATACAGGAACTTTTTTTCTTGGAGCAACTCGTCCTTCATATGATAAAGAAACGGAAGTTGACAAGTCATTTTCAATCGAACACATTACCGAAAACGACATTTTAAAAACAGCAGCAACTTTTGTTGGAGAGATTGATCAAATACCTCCGATGTATTCGGCCATCAAAAAAGATGGAAAAAAATCTTATTTATCAGCACGAGTTGGAGAAGATTTACAACACGATCCTCGCAAAGTTTTTATCAAAGAATTTGAAGTGGTAAAAGTTGAAATGCCATTGGTTTATTTTCGTATTGTTTGTAGTAAAGGAACATACATTCGCTCCATTGCCCGCGATTTTGGAGCAGCTTTAAACACAGGCGCATACCTCGATTCGCTTTGCCGCACACGAATTGGAAATTATAAATATGAAGATGCAATGAGTGTGGAAGATTTTGTAAATTCGCTTCAGATTTAGTGCATGAAAATTTACCGAAACCTCGAAGATCTTCCTAAAATAAAAAATGCCATTGTTACGCAAGGCACTTTTGATGGCGTGCATTTGGCTCATAAAGTAATCATCAATCGGTTAAAAGAACTGGCAAAACTGCATGATGGAGAAACGGTGGTGATGACATTTGATCCACATCCCCGTTTCATTTTGTATCCTGATGATGATGGACTTCGAATTTTACATTCACTCGATGAAAAGATTGATGCGCTTGATGAAGCAGGAGTTGACCATTTGGTAGTTATCCCGTTTACCAAAGAATTTTCAAACTTGAGTTCCTTACAATTTATACGTGATATTATTGTCGATAAAATAGGAACCAAGATTTTAGTTATCGGATATAATCACCGTTTTGGTAAAAATAGAGAAGGGTCGTTTGATCATTTAAAAGATTATTCTTCGCAATATGGTTTTGAAGTTGTAGAAATTTCTGAACAAGAAGTTGATCAACTTTCGGTTAGTTCAACCCGAATCAGACAGGCATTAAAATCAGGCGATGTGATAACGGCAAATAAATACCTCGGAAGAGAATATTCAATTAGAGGTTCGGTTATTCATGGCAATAAACTGGGGCGAAGAATAAATTTTCCGACAGCAAATATTTTTGTAAGTGATGCGCATAAATTAATCCCATCGGATGGTGTGTATGCGGTGCGTGTTAAGGTAGGTGAAACATTTTACAATGGAATGCTTAACTCAGGATACCGACCAACAATAGAAGGTAAATCATACAGCATCGAAATAAATATTTTTGATTTCGACCGTGATATCTATGGCGAATTCATTTCAGTTTCGTATGTGGATAAATTAAGGAATGAAATAAAGTTTAATAGCGTTCAAGAATTAAAAAATCAGCTCGAAAAAGATAAATTGCAAAGCATTCAAATTTTAGCACACGATATTTTAAATGATTAAGAGCGCGATTAGGAAAATTATATATTTATCTTTTTTTATTTTCATCAATTCAAATTTTGTTCATGCACAGGTTACCGAAGAAGATTCGATATACGTTGAAGATGAATCGGAGCAGGAGGAAGGTGAAATAGACGAAAACTTTTCGGGATATACCGATCTTAATTATTGGGATTTTATGCGAATTCCCGGTTTTAAATTCGATACCAATATGATTCCTTCAACCAATTATTATCCTTTTGGTTGGGATACCATTACCATCAATCCATATAAACAAGATTTAAAGGAAATGTCGGACACGATTGTTTTGAATTTAAAAGATTCAAATGATTGTTTGTTCCACCCTCCGGCAATTGGCGATCTATCGTCAACATTTGGTTTCAGGCAATGGGGGCGTAGAAAGAAATTTCATTTTGGTGTAGATGTTAAAATGGAAAGGGGCGATCCCGTGTATTGTATTTTTGATGGTGTGGTGCGTGTTGCCAAAAAGAGTGCCGACTATGGTTATGTTGTGCTCATACGTCACTACAACGGATTGGAAACTTTGTATGCGCACTTTTCGAAATTGCTCACTTATCCTGGTGCACCTGTTCGTTCGGGCGATATTATTGGATTGGCAGGAAGCACAGGAAGATCTACAGGTCCACATTTGCATTTTGAAGTTCGTTTTAAAGGAGAGAAAATTGATCCGAATAAAATCATGTATTTCCCTTCAGGCTCTTTGTTAGAAGACAGTTTGCAAATAGACAGAAGTTGTTTCAGACATTTGTATGAAGTGCAAGCCAACAAACTTCGCCAAAGCAAAAGTGCTGGTCGTTATTATAAAACACACAAAGGCGATTCATTACAAACCATTGCTTACGAATTCGGAATTAGTGTAAAGCATCTTGCTCGCATCAATGGCATTTCTCCAAAAACAAAATTAAAACCAGGACGAAAAATTAGGGTTCGATAAGGTTAATAAGTTATTGGTTATTGAGTTATTATGTAAATGCTATTTTGAAATTCAAATTGTTATTTTCGTATACCAATAAACCAATAACACTAAAACATATTAACCAATAACTTTTCAAATGATAGACTTACGTAGCGACACAGTTACCAAACCAACACCGGCAATGCTTGATGCCATGATGCATGCAAAAGTTGGTGATGATGTTTATGGTGAAGATGAAACAGTGAACAACCTTCAGCAAATGGCTGCCGATATGTTTGGAATGGAAGCCGGATTATTTTGTCCGAGTGGAACGATGACCAATCAAATTGCCATAAAAGTTCATACGCAACCAGGTGATGAATTAATTTGTGCCGATAATTCGCATGTATATAAATATGAAGGCGGTGGAATAGCATTTAATTCAGGTGTGCAGGCAAAAACGTTAAAAGGCGACAGGGGAAGAATAACAGCTTCTCAAATTGTTGAAGTGATTAATGATGGCAATGTTCATTTCCCGGTAACTAAATTGGTTACTCTCGAAAATACTGCAAACAGAGGTGGAGGCAGTTTTTATGATTTGGATGAAATAAAACGCATCAGGAAAATGTGTACCGAGAATAATCTGATTTTGCATTTAGATGGTGCTCGAATTTTTAATGCCATTGTCGAAACAAATTACACAGCAAAAGATATGGGGCAAATTTTCGACAGCATTTCAGTTTGCTTAAGTAAAGGTTTGGGAGCTCCAGTTGGGTCAGTTGTTTTAGGCAAAAAAGAATTTATAAATAAAGCTAAACGAGTACGAAAAGTTTTTGGTGGAGGCATGCGCCAAGCCGGATTTATTGCTGCTGCAGGCATTTATGCATTGCAAAATAATATAACACGATTAAAAGACGATCACCAAAGAGCCAAACAAGTTGCCGATGTGTTGAAACAAAAATCGTTTGTAAAAGAGATGATGCCTGTTGATACCAATATCATTATTTTTAAAGCTGTAAATGTTGAAACAGCAAATCAGTTTATCGATAGAATGAAATCCGAAAATATTTTAGTAGGTAAAATTTCAAGCGATGAATGCCGTATGGTTTTTCATTTAGATGTAACGGATGAAATGGTGAACAGGTTGATTGAGAAATTGTAATTCTAAAACAACTTAGTGTATTTCCCTGCAACTTTTGCTTCATGATCGAGCAACCATTGTTTGTTTTTTAATCCTCCCGAATAACCTGTTAGGCTGCCATCAGAGCCAATCACCCGATGACAAGGAATAATTACAGCAATTGGGTTTAAGCCACTCGCGTGTCCTGCTGCACGAATACTTTTTTCATCGCCTATTCTTTTTGCCAACTCTAAATAAGAGATGGTTTCACCAAACGGAATTTTCAACAGTTCGTCCCAAACACGAATTTGAAAAGTAGAACCTGATGGGAAAATAGGAACTTCAAAATCTTTGCGCTTTCCATCAAAATACTCAGTAATTTGATCGATGCACATGCGGGCTGTGATGGGTAAGTGTCGCGAACTTTCTTTGCATTCGTCAATAAACGAAATGCCCAACAAATATCTTTCTGAT
>CANKGI010000149.1 GCA_947481365.1 Bacteroidota bacterium
CGGCAGAAGTCAAACTCGATTCAGCTTTAGTTTCTTCAACAGCAAAATATAATTCTGAAACTCATATTGACACAATTTTTAAAGATTCACAAGCAGGTTACTTAACACCTGTAACACAAATGTTTAATGGACAGGCTATGGATGGTGGTGTATTTGTAGGAACTGGACCATTATATCATACAATTACAAGTATTCAAACCAGGGAACGAAAAGTATTTGCTGGATATGATAATGTATATTCAAAGCCGTATTACGACACGCTGAAACAAGCATATACCGAATTGATATACCATAATCATGTCGAAATATTATTGCCTGATACTGTTCCTATGGAAAACGTAACGGCAACAATTATTTCAAGGGGGGGATATGGTACTATAGATTACGCTGGTTTTTGGGACAATGGAGTATATGTTGATAAGCCTGAAAGATTTTCAGGAATTGTCCAGGTTCCTGGTATATATTTTACAAATAGTAACGGACAAAGCATACAGCCTTATTACCCCAAAAATTATTCAGGGCCTGTAATAGAAGCTAATTTTGGTGGAAATTATAATATGCTTTTTGATGGAACAGCTTATGATGCACTTAAAAGTCAATTTTATGCAATACATACAATAGTACCTGCTAAATCCATTAATGGGAAATATATTTTTAAAAACGATATGTTTAGCACAAGCAACATCTATTTTTTTACCAATAGAGAAATAGGATGTGGTTATGCAAACATTAATTTTAATTATGCAAAATCGGATACTGATTTGGCTAATCTTAGTCAATTTTATTGTTATTATAAAATAGAACACTTACCAACAGGCGTTACAGATATGTCTCAAGGTTATAAGACCGTTTTTTATAATAAAGAGAATGTCGGTAACATTGAACGTTTGCCAGCATTTAATGGCGATAAGGTTAGGGTTACTTTAACAACTAACCATGAATATAACATTTGTGACGGGGGGAACACGCCACTTTTAACACAAACTCAAGATGTAACACTGTGTGATTATGTGGGTAGCGAACTAAAATTTTCTTGTAATTATAATACTGTTAATTATTTAAAACAATTCATAATATCAAAATTAACTGTTCGATCCCGATTGGTTTGCCGAACAGGAAGCATCGTAACTATGCCAAATACACAAGTGTTTTATACAAGAGGGAATTGTCCACTTTTTAATGGTACAATTAATATTAATGGAGGTGTAGGAAATTATACAGTTAAGCAAGGCGATACCTATAAATTTTATATAATCAGCCCATACAATCAAGCAAAAATATTTGCAGATGATCTTCCGTTTAATAACAATCAAGGTCCAATTCCTATTGTAGGGAGGTATACAAATGTAGCTGCAGGCACTACCAAAATAGTATATGACGGTACTTTAACTTTTAATCCAAATGACCATTCATACAGCATGGATATAAATATTTATAACGAAGTAATGCAATATAATATACCAGGCTGTAATTGATAATGGCGAGAAATTTTAGAAATAGTTTTGTGAAGTATTATGCAGTTATATAATTAAAATACCTGGCTTCCGTAAAAAAGGAACTTGTTTAAAATGATCGGGATGAATGGTGTTGCTTTCAAAAACAAATTCCTTATCATATAATTTATTGTTTTCAAAATAGGTTAACATAAACCGGTTATTGAGCACAAATAATTCGTGCTGTATGGGTTCTATTTTGCAATAACTCATCGGTTCAATCGTATCTAAAAAGTGCCGCAAAGTTGAGGTTTCGCGATGCTCTCCTTCAATTGTACCATATCCGTTTGATTTTACTAAAACACCTTCTAAAACCGTTTCACGTAAATTTATTACATAAGCATTATATATAATGTCGTTACCTTTTTCATCCCATTCCTGCACAATGGCTATGCCTACATTCTGAACAACATACTCTTCAATATCCTTTAACATTTTATCATTTAATTTTATGCGAATATAATTTAGTGTACAATTTTATTTGCACAATATGAGCTGGCAAATGCATCGGGTTTGGCTTTAAACACAAATCCCATGCTTAAAATATATCCCATGGCTTCGCTTAATGCCGAGTTCGATTTAAACTGCGGATTGGTATTGATGTCGGCATGCACTTCAAGGTCGACATTATATTTATCAAGCAACTCGCACAAGTTGTAGGCAATTTCAATCGACTTTGAAACTTCGTATAGCATACGTTCTTTAATGCTGTACTTGTATTTTGTTTTCTCCGAACTGATCAGCATAAAACCACCACGCTTTTCGCGAACGAAAACAATTACCGTGGCAATTTCTGTTACATCACCTGTAACCTGCGAGTCGGTGCCAATGCATACTTTTAGTTTATGTCCCGATGCAGTTTCGCGTTTAATGAGGGATTCAACTTCTGTTAATATATTTTGGTCGACAAATTCTCCATTAAATCTGCGCCATTTCATTTTTGATGATAGTGGTTCATTCATCGAAATAACTTTTAGGTAAAGTTAACCACTTTAAAATGAATTTAAATCTGTCGAAATTTTATTGTGGATGAAATGTTAATGAATACTATCGCAGCTTCATTCTGTCTCTCAAATGCTTTGCATTAAACTCATCTCCACACTTTTTGATAGCAGTATATAAATCATATTGATTTGCCGAATAAATAAAATTTCGGTTCAGGTTGCAAAACAAAATAAATTCATCAAGCTTCAAATCGTCAATATTGGTTAAACTTTTAATCAGTTCTTTATTGTATTTATCGTCAACTTTTTGTTGCATCGAACAGTATTTAACAAATGCTTCAAAACTGATATTGTCTTTACCTTCCTTCGAAAATTTATTGTATAGATCGGTAAGCGGACCTTCATAAATAATTCCAGGATATAGAGGGTTTTTGCTAAGATAAATTTTTCCTTTCGGTCGTAAATAAATTCGATTGTAATTATTCAAAAGCGAATCATGTAAAAGAATCTTTGATACAATACGAGCGATTGAATCACGCCTAAAATTTGATTTAATAGTTACATCTTTCAATTGATATGAAATTGATTTCATTAAAACAATGATGGTATCGAGATGATTTTTAGGAAGAATATTTTGAACAGCAATAAACATATTTTGAAACCCGATTGCAGAAATTTTTATGGTGTCATTTGGGTGAACAGAAATATTGAAAAAACCATTTCGATTACTTATCCAACGCTCATTTGATTTAATATTTCTAATATTGGCAAGCTGAACAACATCAAGGTTTTCGGTATTTAAGGTGTATCCTTTTATAAATAGTTTTTCGTCATTTTGAGCTGATAAAAGCAAGCAATTCATCAAGATTAAATATGTAATACAAAGTTTATACATATCATCTCAGCTTCATTCTGTCTCTCAAATGTTTTGCGTTAAACTCATCACCACACTTTTTGATGGCAGCATATAAATCGTACTCTTGAGCTGTGATGATAAAGTACCTGTCGATTTTGCAAAACCTGATAAATTCATCCAAATCTTCATCTTCAATTTCGGTAATTTTCTTAATTACTTTTTTGTTATAGCGTCTGTCAACAGCTTTTTGTTCTTCTGCAAATTGCAAAAACTCTTCAAACTTTTGCATGTCTTGCCCTTCTTTCGACCATGCTTCATACATGGCAGTTAGCGGACTCATCATGCTTCCTTTATTACGCTTGGTAACACGGTCGTAGTTATTTAGCAAAGGGTCGGTTTTTAAAAATTCGGCAGCAAGGCGTGCTATCGAATCACGTTTGTGGTTAGGATAATAAACGTTTACATCTTTTAATTTATATACAGTTTGTCGTAAATAGATTTTAATGGTATCGCCTACATTTTGCGAAATGAGATTCTGACCAAACACAAATTTTGTTTTATAACCAATAGCCGAAATATAAACCGAATCGGTTGCCGATATCATAAAATGAAAATATCCTTTCCGATTACTAACATGTCGCGAACCGGTATTTCTGATTAAAATATTTGCAAGCTGTACTGGCTCAAACGTTGACTCATCAAGCATAATACCAACAACAGGTGTTACATCTTGCGCAAATGTTTGAATAGAATTTACGAACAGGAAACAGAAAAATAATATGACCAAAAGCTTCATTTTCATAACTCGAAAGCGAAAGTACATTTTTGAAATTACATTCATTAAAACATTAAACAGATAAATTACGAAGGAATGATAAATTTGTTGCCATAAATGGAAAAGTTAATTTTAAAATCGGGCAGAGAAAGATCGCTTGTAAATCGTCATCCTTGGGTTTTTTCGGGAGCTGTTAAAACATTGCCTAAATCAGAAAACGGTGATATTGTTGAAGTATTAACCAATCACAACGAATTGCTGGGATATGGTTTCTTTTCACCAAATAGCCAAATTACTTGTCGTGTATTTGAGTTTACATCTGAACATATTTCACTTGATCATAACTTTTGGAAGAATAAAATTAAGCGTGCATTTGAGTTGAGGAAGAAATTTATTGACGAAAATGAAACGAATATTTATCGACTGTTGCATGCCGAAGGCGATTTTTTCCCGGGAGTAATTATTGACGTATATGCCGGTGTTGCAGTGGTTCAGTTGCTCACACGCGGAACCGAGAATATTAAACACATCATTTACGAAGCATTAACCGAACTTGGTTTTGCGCATATTTACAACAAAACAAAATCGAGCACACAGCGATTTGAAGAAGTTACAACCGAAAGTGCATGGGTTGCTAAACCGCACATTATGCCGGTTGAATGTATCGAAAATGGCATTAAGTTTTTGGTGGATGTAGAGAAAGGGCAGAAGACCGGATTTTTTATCGACCAACGTGAGAATAGAAAAACTCTGGGAGAATTTTCAAAAGGGAAAAAAGTGTTGAATACATTTTGTTACTCGGGTGGATTTAGTTTGTATGCCTTGGAAGCAGGAGCAGAGTTGGTTCATTCGGTTGATAGTTCGAAAGATGCTATTGAAATGTGCGATAGAAATGTAGAGGCCAATTTTCCCAACACCAATCACCAGTCGTTTGTTGCCGATGTATTTGATTATTTAAAGCAAACAGAAATTGATTACGATATCATGGTGCTCGATCCACCTGCATTTGCCAAAAATGCAAGGGCGGTGCAAAATGCAGCTCGTGGGTATAAAAATTTAAATTTAACAGCATTCAATAAAATTAAACCGGGTGGAGTAATATTTACCTTTTCGTGTTCGCAGCATATTGATAGAGATTTGTTTCGAAAAATAATTTTTGGTGCCGCAGCTGATGCAAAACGTAATGTGAGAATATTAAAACAGCTTACTCAACCGGCCGATCATCCCATTAATATTTTTCATCCCGAAGGTGAATATTTAAAAGGATTGATGCTTTATGTAGAATAAATGTTAAGTGTTAAATTTTGAATGATAAATGATAAATGATAAATCTTAAATCTTAAATCTTAAATCGTACATCTAAATCTAACTTCTTAAATCGTACATCTTAAATGTTAAATAGGATTATATATTTTCTGTTATTACAATTTTTATTTCTATCAGCATTTGCGCAGAAAGGAATTGAAGCAAAAGTTTCGGATAATCCTAAACGTAAGCTGACTAAAACAGAAATCAAATTCATGTCGTTAAAATTTGATTCTATAAAATTTAATATTAACCGAATGGTGATGTTCGAAAAGGAACTTCGTCAGCGTAATTATTATTTGAACGAAAAGACAGCATTGCTTGATGAGTTGATTGCTATTTTAAAATCGTTACAAGAAAGCATTGAAGTTATTAATTTAGAAAAGAAGGATGTGAAACAGATATTTGGTAGACCCAATATTCACTCAGTAAGCCATTATATTTATCAACTCGAAACTTTTAAATCAAATTGCCCATTTATTGAGATTGATTTTGAAATAGGAGAGTTGAATGTTACAAAAATTCAATACAAAATTATTGATTGCGAAAGGATGAAATAGCAGTTTATTCTTTCACAAATTTCTTGCTCACAATTGTTCCTGTTACATCAATCAATTTCAAGTAATAAATTCCTCTGCTTAAGTTAGCCACCGAAAATTTATAGGTTGCAACGGTTTCGAAAATCTGATTTCCGTTGATGTCGAATAATAACAATGAACGAATTGAATCAATATAATCGATATGTAACCAATCGTTAACTGGATTTGGATAAATTGAATACGCATTTTTATTGTTATGATTATTTTCTGAAATGGATGTGTGGTTTGGCGGACCAACATAAATCATGATGTAGGTGTTGTTTGATAGTTTAACAACTGATGGGTCGCCACCAAAAATATTTGTTGCAGTGTATCCGTTCCAAACACCACCATTTGTTGATGTATTGAACCAAATTGAACCAGTACCACAACCATAAAATCGTAAATTTTGTGTGTCGTTTACTACATAATTTCCTGTCCAGTTGTGATTGTTATCCGAAACGATATCCGGTACTTTTGAAAATACAATCCCGTCTGTTGAAGTGTAATGAACTGCACCTTGTTGCGGAGCTCCAGAAGGACTTAAATAATGCCACATATTTTTAAAATAGACAACAGCTGGATCAATCACTCTGTTTGTTGGTTCATCAACTCTAGCATTTGCCTCAAATGTATAATTGATTCCATCGTTACTTATTGCCGAATAGGTATTGATAATTGAATCGTTTCCTTGTGGCATTCCGTTGCTTGATGAATAATAAACTCTCAATTTACCATTACTTAAAACGGTCAGTGTAGGATCAAAAGGTCGCTGAAAATTTGCTGGCAATCCGTTTACAACAATCGGTATAGGTGTAGTCCAGTCAGCACCGTTGTTGTATGAAAACTTTACAGCAACTCTGTCCCACGAAGGAGAATTGATTGGTTGTCGAAACCATTGAAAGACGCAAACCAGTGTATCCGATTTCCATTTAACAACACTGGGAACGCCTGAAGAATCTTGAAAAAATGACGGTGTATTGAACGAGATGCCATCATTTGAAAATGCAATATTTAAAGGACTTAACCAAGGTTGAGCATTTGTTTTTTGAAATGAAATGCAAAATGATAAAATAATGGTAAACTTAACAAACCGATTCATAGCATCATGTTTTGAAAGTCGAAGTTATGAAATTGATATCAAACTCGAAGTATTATTTCGATCTGATGGCATCAACAGGGTCGAGACGTGACGCACTCCATGCAGGAATAAAACCGGATAGAATTCCGATGATGATGGATACACTAAAACCTGTAATGATATTTTTTATACTTAATGTAATGGTAAAATCAATGGCATTGGTAACCCAATAACTGATACCCCATACCATCGAAATACCAACTGCTCCACCTAATGAGCAAAGCAAAATCGATTCAACCAAAAACTCAATTAAGATAAAATAATTTTTAGCTCCTAATGCTTTCTGTATTCCAATTTGACTGGTACGTTCTTTAACCGAAACAAACATGATGTTAGCAATTCCGAATCCGCCAACAAGCATGGCAAATCCCCCAATAATCCATCCTGCAAAAGTGATCACTCCAAATATTCCTTTAAGAGGTTCGCTTAATAATGTTGTTTTATTGAGTGCAAAATTTTGTTCTTGTCCTGGATGTAATTTTCGGGTTGAGCGCATCACACCTCGAACTTCATCTTCCATCATCTCAAGAGGAACACCATCTGTAGCTTTAACTTGTATTTGTGCATTTGCCCTGTCGGAATTGATGCGAACATAATTGGCAAC
>CANKGI010000150.1 GCA_947481365.1 Bacteroidota bacterium
CATAGCTTGTGCAAGACCCACTCGCTGTTTGTATCCTTTTGATAATTGACCGATTTTTTTCCTTCTTTCCTGCATCAAACCGGTTCGTTCAATCATCGATTCAACAGCCATATTTGCTTTCTTTCCAAGATTTTGCAACTCGGCAATAAAGAGTAAATATTCTTTCACATACATATCTGTGTAAAGCGGATTGAGCTCAGGAAGGTAGCCAATATTTTTCCTTACTTCTATCGGATTTGTAGCTACATCATACCCACAAACACTGGCTTTGCCGGCTGTTTGAGGAATATAACAAGTAAGAATTTTCATGGTTGTAGATTTTCCGGCTCCGTTCGGACCCAAAAAACCAAGTATATCTCCAGGTTTTACCTCGAATGAAATTTCGTCAAGTGCTTTCTGCTCCCCGTAAATTTTTGTTAAATGATCAACTATTACCGACATGCTTTTATAGTAGTCAGCGAAAATAGGAAAAAAGTTGGAAGCGCGAAGTTTGAAAAAAACGAATTGGTTTTTTGTTACTTTGTTACAGGTGCTTTTTTAAACCCAAACTCATAAATAATACCAACCTGCAAACCCATACTGCCAAAGGTTTGTTTTGAGGCAAAAACTTTTGTTGGTTGATTTGGATCCGTACTGGGACCTGTACCATTATATGTACTTGAATAAGAATCAACATATTCTCTTTCAATTTGTGAAACATTCATACTGGGTAATTTGTCTACGCCATTTTCAATATCTTTTGTATACCTTTCTTTTATTGGAGAAAATGTTTGATACCGCAGTGTCCATTCAGCAAATATTTTTAAGTGGTTATCTAATTTCTTTTCAATACCTAGTGACGCAAATAAACCGTATGAATTTCCATACTTATTTCTAGATTGTTCAATAGTTTGGTTTCCTGAAACCGAATTCCTGTCATTTATTATAGAAGTAATCGAATAAATAAATCCTGTTCTCAAATAAGTTGTAAAAGATTTATTGGGTATTGAAAATTTTAAAGCAGGATAAATATTCAACATGTTTGATTTTGTTTTGTAATCATAAACTCCCATACTATTAGTAATTTGAGGAGGTGCAGTAAAACTTGATATTTGTGTATTAGAAGATGATGTTGAATATACATATTCGTTTGAATACAAATAATTCATACCTGTTTCAATTGAAATATTTTCATTTAACCGATAACCTATAAATCCTCCAACAGAATTTCCTGAGTTATAGCTTCCTTTTACAGCATTGTAACTTGAGGAAGATGTATAAGTAATTCCACCTGAACTTGGAGTAATGAAAATTGATTGATTTTCAGAATTAACACCTATTACATCTGGAACGAAGGGCATCAAGTATGCAGCATCAACACCAACATAAAATTTTTGTGCAAACGATAATTGAAATAAAAAGAGGAACGAGATTAAGAATAATTTTTTCATAGCTACTAAAATTGGTTATTCAATAATACTTAATATTTATCAGAGAAAAAACCACCATCAAAAATTCACAATCCGTTAATACAATACATTCTCAACACCAACAAAAACAGCTCCTTTCAAATAAATTTTATTGAACTAAAAAACTGTTGAAAACTGAATTTATCCACAAAGTGGAGAAAAGTGGCGAAAAGTGGTTTTTTGTTTATACTTTAGCGCATTCATTTTAATAAAACAATTGGCACAACTACACGGAGAATATGAATGTACAATGGATGCTAAGGGGCGTTTAATAATCCCTGCAGCACTCAAAAAGCAGCTTGCAAAAGCTGCCAAGAATTCGTTTTTCATCAACCGTGGTTTTGAAAAATGTTGCATTCTTTATCCTTCAAATGAATGGACAGCCATTGCTGAAGAAATAAATAAACTCAGCGATTACATTTCGAAAGAGCGCCAATTCAAACGTTACTTTTTACGTGGTGCCAGCAAAGTTGAAATGGATGCCGCTTCACGTATTCTCATTCCAAAATCGCATCAAACGCATTCTGAATTAAAAACTGATGTGGTGCTTCTTGCCTACGGAAATAAAATTGAATTGTGGAGCAAAAAGAATTACGACAAAATGCTCAAAGATGAGCCTGAAGATTTTAGCGCACTTGCCGAAGAAGTAATGGTAAACAAGGAAAGGAGAGGCAATGGGTAAATACCATGTTCCGGTAATGCTCAGCGAATGTTTAGACGGCTTACATATCAAACCTGACGGAATCATTGTCGACACTACTTTCGGTGGTGGAGGTCACTCAAACGCTATTTTAAAAAAACTTGGCAAGAAGGGAAAGCTCATTGCTTTCGACCAGGATGAAGATGCAAAAAACAATTTGCCAAATGATGACGAACGCTTTGTTTTCATCGACCAGAATTTCGAATTCATCAAAACACATTTAAAATATCAAGACCTATTACCTGTTGATGGAATTCTTGCGGATCTTGGTGTTTCATCGCATCAGTTTGATACCGATGAACGTGGATTTTCATATCGATTTGATGATGCAGAACTGGATATGCGTATGAATCAATCTTCATCACTCACTGCAAAAAAAGTACTTAACGAATATTCGGAAACCGAACTGGCGGATGTTTTTTATCAATATGGTGAGTTAAAAAATTCGCGTGCTATTGCAAAACAAATCGTTAATCAACGCTCAAAAAATAGCATCAACACTACCGGTGATTTAAAAACTGTTCTCAATAGTTTTGCTCCAAAATTTAAAGACTATAAGTTTTGGTCACAAGTATTTCAAGCATTACGCATTGAAGTGAACCATGAGTTGGATGTGCTGAAATCATTGCTACTTCAGAGTAAAGATGTTTTAAAAACGAACGGAAGATTGGTGATCATGAGTTACCATTCACTGGAAGACCGCCTTGTAAAAAATTTTATCAATACCGGAAATTTTAATGGTGAACCTGAAAAAGATTTTTATGGAAATATTATTCGTCCATTTAATCCGGTAACACGAAAAGCAATTACACCAAGTGAAGAAGAATTGGAAAAAAATCCAAGATCGAGAAGTGCGAAGTTGAGAGTAGCTGAAAGAATTTGATGATGAGATGATTTAATGATGAGAAAATAAAATGAAAATAATTTAAAGAATACAAACAATTAATCGGTGGCAAACAAAATCATCATAGAAAACGAAGA
Source organism: Bacteroidota bacterium (assembly GCA_947481365.1). Lineage (GTDB taxonomy): Bacteria > Bacteroidota > Bacteroidia > UKL13-3 > UKL13-3 > CAIUEQ01. The sequence goes on from CANKGI010000150.1 coordinate 3,130, forward strand.
GCCAGAAATTCCTAAGGAAGAAAAAACGCCTAAGGAAAAATCGAAACTCACCGGAACATTTCAACGTGTTTCCGATTTCGATTTTTTTATTTCTCGCGAAATGATGGTCAAACAAATACCATTCATTTTGTTCATCGTTTGCCTATTGATGATTCACATTTGGAATGCACACAACACCGAAAAAATTATCCGAAAAACTGATAAACTCAATCGCGAAATAAAAGAATTACGGTCTGAATACATCAGCATTCTCAGCGAACTGATGAGTGAAAGTAAACAATCATCCATCGCAAAAAAATTAGATACGCTTGGCGTAAAAGAACTTGTATCACCACCTTTTAAAATAACGTCAAATGGCAACTAACGTTAGAAAAGTCATCATGGTTCGCACTTACATCGCATATTCATTTATGTGTGTGTTTGCTGTTACCATTTTGGTTTTTCTTTTTAAAGTTGCTTTTGTTGAACGACCTAAATGGGTAAATCTGGCTGATAGTTTAGGAACATCTATTCAAACAATTGAACCTTCTCGAGGAAATATTTTTGCAAGCGATTATAGTTTGCTGGCTACCTCACTTCCTATTTACGATTTGCGCATTGATGGATTATCTCCTGGTTTTACTGATGATGAAGTTTTTGAAAACAACATCGATTCACTCTCTTATTCTTTATCAAAAATATTTGATGACGGTAGAACAAAAAACGACTACAAACACATTTTAATAAATGTGCGCAAGCGAGAAGACAGATATTATTTGCTGAAACGGAAAGTGAGTTATACTCAGATGAAACAAATTACAAAATTTCCAATTTTCAGATTAGGTAAATATAAAGGTGGTCTTAACATCGAAGAAAAAAACAGACGAGAAAAACCATTTGATGATTTGGCCGAACGTACCATTGGGTATAGCGTTAACGGCATTGCACCAGTTGGTATTGAAGGTGCATTTGAGGAAGACTTGGCAGGCAAACCAGGCAAACGTGTGATGCAAAAAATTGCCGGTGGAACTTGGATTCCTATAAATGATGAAGAACAAATTGATGCACAAAACGGAAAAGATATTGTAACAACAATTGATGTGAATGTGCAAGATGTTGCTGAGCAAGCTTTGCGTGATGTACTCGTAAAAAATGACGCACAATGGGGAACAGCTATTTTAATGCAGGTGCAAACAGGTGAGATACGAGCCATTGCAAATCTTACACGAATTAGCGAAGGCGTTTATAACGAACAATATAATTATGCTGTTGGTGAAAGTTTAGAACCGGGATCAACATTTAAACTCACTTCTGTTCTTGCTTTACTTGATGATGGGAAAGCAAAATTATCAGACATGTACGATACCGAAGGCGGAAAAAAACAATATTTCGTACATGCAACAATGTACGATTCGGAAGCTGGCGGACATGGCATAATTAATTTGCAACAAGCCTTCGAAGTATCGTCAAATGTGGCTATCTCGAGTGCCGTGTATCAAGCATATAAAAATACACCTTCTCAATTTACCGATCATTTAAAAAAATTAAAACTGAATAAACCCATCGGATTACAAATAACCGGTGAGGGGCATCCACATATTAAAGAATCAAAAGACAAAGATTGGTATGGAACAACTTTACCATGGTCGAGCATTGGTTATGAAGTAAAAGTTACGCCATTACAAATGATCACATTATACAATGCAGTTGCTAATGATGGCAAAATGATTAAACCCATTTTTGTAAAAGAAATTCAACGCACCGGAAAAACGGTAAAAGTTTTCAAAACCGAAGTGATGAATGAATCGATTTGCAAGCCATCAACATTAAAACAATTGCGCATGTGTATGGAAGGTGTTGTGTTGCATGGAACAGCATCTAACTTAAAAAACATAAACTATACAGTTGCCGGAAAAACAGGCACAGCATTGGTTGCCGATGGACGAAGCGGTTATGCAAACAAATTATACCGCTCATCATTTGTTGGATATTTCCCTGCAGATAATCCTCAATATACATGTATGGTAATGGTAAACGGACCATCAAAAGGTGTTTACTATGGTTCGGCAGTTGCTGGACCGGTGTTTAAAGAAATTGCCGATAAAGTATATGCCACCAGCATTAATCTTCATCATGAATTAAGGTTTGCAATAACTGAAAAAAACACAGAGTTGCCCCTTGCTCATCTTGGATTTTCGGATGATATAAAAACTGTTTACAACCGTTTTGGTATTTCATCTCATCATAAAAAAGACAGTGTGGAAGATGTATCGGAAGAATGGGCAAGTGCTGAAATGCAAAAAGATTTTGTTGAACTGCACAAATACAAATTTCATAAAGATGAAGTACCTGATGTAAAAGGCATGGGATTACGTGATGCCGTTTACCTACTCGAAAATGCCGGACTGAAAGTATATGTGGAAGGATCTGGAAAAGTGAAACAGCAATCACTTATTCCGGGACAAAAATTAATTAAAGGAATGTCGATCAATATCATTTTAAGCTAATTGAAAACAGTAAAAGAACTTATCACACAACTTAAAAACACAACTGTTATCGGTAACGATAATGTTGTGGTGATGCACTTAACTTACGATTCGAGAACCATTGGCGAAGGCTCGATGTTCTTTGCTGTTAAAGGAACTCAGGTTGATGGTCACCAATTTATTGAAGATGTAATTAATAAAGGTGCTGCTGTTATTGTATGTGAATCATTACCACAAAAAATTGATGAAACTGTTACTTACATAAAAGTAGAAAACTCTACTGAAGCAATGGCAAGTATTGCTGCAGCATTTTTCGATCATCCATCAAAAAAATTAAAACTCGTTGCCGTAACCGGAACAAATGGTAAGACAACCGTTGCATCTTTATTGTTCAAATTATTTAGAGAATTTGGACATCATTGTGGTTTGCTTTCTACCGTTCAAAATCAAATTGACGAAGAAATAATTCCTGCCACACATACAACTCCTGATGTAATTCGTATTAACGAATTGCTTGAAGAGATGATAGCTCGCGGTTGTGAGTATTGTTTTATGGAAGCAAGCTCACATGCTATTGATCAAAACAGAATACGCGATTTACATTTTGCGGGAATAGCTTTTACTAATCTTACGCATGATCATCTTGATTATCATAAAACTTTTGAAGCTTATTTAAAGGCTAAGAAGAAATTATTTGATGATGTAAATGATGATGCATTTGCATTGGTAAATAAAGATGATAAAAACGGTTTGGTGATGTTGCAAAACACAAAAGCTTCACGATACACTTATGGTTTGCAAACCATGTCGGACTTTAAAGGTAAAATTATTGAGAGTGATTTTAATGGAATGCTGCTCAATATAAATGGTGATGAAGCATGGTACAAACTGGTTGGAAATTTCAATGCATCGAATTTGCTTGCGGTATATGGTACAGCATTTTTACTAGGCAAACCGAAAGATGAAATCATCATTCATTTAAGTAAACTTAATTCTGTTCAGGGACGATTTGATTATGTGAGATCAAGCAATGGTATAATCGGAATAGTTGATTATGCTCATACACCTGATGCTTTAAAAAATATTCTTTCAACAATTAATGAAATAAGAACCGGTAATGAAAAACTCATCACCATTATTGGTTGTGGTGGAAACAGAGATGCTGCAAAGCGACCCGTTATGGCTGACGTTGCGAGTGAGTTAAGCACACGAGTAATTTTTACTTCCGACAATCCGCGTAACGAAGATCCAGAAATGATTTTAGATGAAATGCAAAAAGGTGTTAAGCCTTTACACTATAAAAAAACATTGCGAATGAGCGACCGAAAGGAAGCGATTAAAATGGCTGTAAGCCTTGCCGAAAAAGGTGATATCATTCTTGTTGCCGGCAAAGGCCACGAAAATTATCAAGATATCAAAAGTGTGAAACATCCATTTGACGACAAAAATATTTTAACAGAAATGTTTAACGCTTTCGAAAAATAATATTGAAAACAAACAACAACATATCGCAAATCGTAAATAAAATTTCACAACTTTATGTTGGAGAGATTTTACTTATTACGCTGTTTGTGTTGTTGCAAACTTTCTATTTTAAAACGACCGAAAAAACAATCAATGCTGATGGGGTGTGCTATTATGAGTATTTACCATCGGTATTGTTGTACCACGATTTAGTAAAATCACCAAAAACCGAACCTGCAACAAATGATGAATATCGCTCGCACCGAAATGATTTTTTAATTGACTATCATGGCAAAACGCTCAATAAATATTCGGTTGGCACAGCTATTTTAATCAGTCCATTTTTTACCATTGCTCATTTAAGCGCCACATCATTCGGATATAAAAATGACGGTTACTCCTACCCTTATCAGCAATCTGTATTTTTTGCAGCATTGTTTTATTTAATGCTGGGATTGGTTTTTCTGCGCCATTTATTAAAACTCTACAACACCAATCCTTTCATCATTTTTATAACACAATCAGTTATTCTATTTAGTA
>CANKGI010000151.1 GCA_947481365.1 Bacteroidota bacterium
AAATATTCTAAATACGATAAATGGTAAGATTGCAGCAATAAATAAAATTAATAATTCGTAGCTATTATTTCCATTTGAAAAATACATTCCTACAACGACAGTAATCAATGAAGACAATATACATCCAATAATTAACAAAAAAATATAGCGTTGATTGGTATATTGAAAACTAAATTCTTTCATAAATTAATTCAAAACCTTCCCTCCCAAAATCACACTCTCCACCATATCCACACCAAACGAATACGGAATATATGCAAGCGATGAAATTTGTTTCGTGATGAACACATTAGCTACTTTTCCTTTAGCAATGCTACCATGTGTTTTACTTAACTCCAAAGCATAAGCACCGTTGATGGTTGTGGCATTAATGGCTTCTTCGGGTGTCAATTTCATTTGTGTGCACGCAAGCGAAATCACAAAACTCATACGTGGGTTAGGCGAACTTCCGGGATTATAATCGGTTGCCAAACAAACAGGCAATCCGGCATCAATCATTTTACGAAACGGTGCATACGGAATTCCTAAAAAGAATGAACAATTTGGTAAGGCCGTTGGCATGGTGTTGCTATTTTTTAAGCACTCTATTTCGGCATCGCCTGTGTATTCTAAGTGATCAACACTTAATGCATTATTTTTTACTGCCACTTGCACACCTCCCGTTAATCCCAATTCGTTTCCATGAATTTTTGCTTTCAATCCAAACTTTGCTGCGGCATTTAAAATGATATCTGTTTCACCAACCGTGAAAAATCCTTTGTCGCAAAACACATCACAATAATCTGCTAATTTTTCGGATGCAATTTGAGGTAACATTTCTGTTATCATTAAATCGATATAACCATTCCTGTTTTGCTTGTACTCAGCAGGAATAGCATGTGCTCCTAGGAATGTTGCTTTGATGGTAATTGGAGAAACTTTTTTCAAACGCTGAATGACACGCAACATTTTCAATTCATCTTTTACCGTTAATCCATAACCGCTTTTTATTTCAACAGCTCCTGTTCCAAAATGCATCATTTCATTTAAACGTGTAAGCGAATTTTCAAACAATTCATCTTCGCTCATCGCTTGCAATTTTTTTGCAGAGTTTAAAATTCCACCTCCGGCTGCAGCAATTTCTTCGTACGATTTTCCTTTAATACGCATTTCAAATTCTTCTTCGCGTGTTGCTGCAAAAACAAGGTGAGTGTGCGAATCAACAAATGAGGGGAGAACGTGTTTGCCAGCTGCGTCAATGGTTTTGAAGTTAGAAGTTGGAAGTTGGAAGTTGGAAGTTTGTTGACCGAAATCTTTTATCAAGCCATCTTCAATCAACAAAAAAGCATTTTCAATGGTACCAAGTTCCGACATTTGCTTTCCTGATTTTTTGAGCACATTTCCGTCATCAATTCCTACCAATGCTTTTATATTTTTTATCAGAATTTGATTTGCCATGATTAGATTTTATTTAACAAATTTTCGATCACTTCCGGAAAATATTTCATTTCGAGCTGAGCAATTTTTTTCGAAACAGTATTGATGTCATCTTGTTCTTCTATGCGAAAACTTTTCTGAAAAATAATTTCACCTTCATCAAAATTTTCGTTTACAAAATGAATGGTTATGCCATGTTCTTTTTCGTTATGTTTTAAAATGGCTTCGTGTACATGATGCCCGTACATACCTTTACCACCAAACTTTGGCAACAATGCCGGATGAATATTGATAATTTTATTAGGAAAGTTTTTTACCAGATAATTCGGCATCAACAGCAAAAAACCGGCAAGTACAATTAATGATGGAGAATACTTTTTTATCTGTTGTAAAAACAATGCTTCATTGTTCAATTCACTTTTTGTAATTACATGAACCGGAACATTGAGTCTTTGCATTTTGTCGATCACTTTTGCTTGGGGATTATTGCAAAAAAGTGCTACAACTTTTACATCCGTTTTTGTTAAAAAATATTGGCAAATATTTTCAGCATTGGTTCCGTTACCCGAAGCAAAAAGCACAATATTTTTCATGATACGGAATTTTAAAAATTCAATTCATCAATAATAATTTTCTTGAAAACCGAATCGACTTTACCGTTGCCTTGAAGCAAATCAAGGGGAATTGCACTAAATATTAGATTGGTATTTCCGTTTGATAAATTTTTTCTACGCGCAATTAATGTCGATTTGCCTGTCCAAACACTTAAAGGATTTGGTGGCGATGAAACCAAAAGTTTTGCCGAATACAATTCGTCATATGCAAATGTGCTTGACGAATTTTGAACATTAAACGGACGGAAATTATTATTTAAAATTCCACTCGAAGTAGTTAATAATGGCCAGCCCGATTGCAATGGAAGCAACGAATCGCCCATGTTTATTTTAAACTGCGAACTTGATGTTGGCGGATCAACAAAAGATGCAATTGGTGTAAATGAAACTTGCGACTCTGAATAAATATAAGTACCACCAATGTCAATAACCATTAACATTTTCCCTCCGTTGCTAAAAAAGTTTGATGTTCCCGAACCTGCAACTTTTAATGTAGAAAAAGCATCACTGCTAATCCAAATAATTTTTTTGAAATAGTCGAAATTCTTGGTCGTTGTAAAATTATCTGACGGAAAAATATTCCATGAATAATCAACCGCATCAAATTTTGAATACGCTGTACCGAGTGCAATTAATTTGTTCGAATAAAAATTGCGATAATAATTTGGCTGACTGCTGTAATCATTTATCAGCAAAATATCTGATTTCGGTTTTTTAATATAAATAGAATCTTTTGCCCATTTAGAGCGGCTTCCGGAGCGATCGAACGAACGAATATAAATTCGGTTTAACGAATCAAACAAAATTCCGGTTACTGTAAATGACGATGCTGTTGTTTTACTATTTTGATAAACATTGAATGAATTACCTATTACACCTCCCGAAATTTGCGCAGCAAAAGTTGCAGCGGTTGTGTTTGAAGGAAACAGATAAATATTATTGGTATCATTAAACGCCACTTCAATTCCTTGAATATCGGCTAAACCATCGGTATCATTAGCAATCCAGTTATACCTGAATGCCGGAAATGAAGTGGTTCTTCTTCCGTTACCATAATCAAAATATATTGATGGAGGTGTGTTTTTAATCGGATATAAAGTGGAAGCCGGAGTTGCATCATGTTGCCCCAAATTATCAACTGCACGAACAAAAATGGCAACATCAGCTGTATCTTTTCCGGGAGGAATCGTTAATAAAAAAGTTCCACTTTGCTTTTTGGTAAATTGCCATGTTAGCATATTGTCGGTCGACACTTCGTAACCTGTAATAATGCCTGTTTGCGAAAGTCCCCACCAGTGTGCTTCGACTGTTGTTGTTAAACGTAAATCGCCACTTCGGTATATTTTATCAATTGCTAAATAAGTATCCGGAGGAAGCTGTGTAGTAGCTTCGCCTTCAAATGATTTTTTACACGATGCAAATGCAATTAATGCAAAAAGGATAATAATATATATTGAGTTACTTTTCAATTGTCGTTGTTTTCGTGGTTACAATTATAATGCTTAACCGTTCAATCAAAAAGTTATGTTAATATTAATTCACCGATTTTGAAACCGTAAGCATTTTTAAAACAGTTTCTGCCGCTTCAACACCTTTGTTTCCGTGCTTCCCTCCTGCTCTTTCTTTAGCTTGCTTTTCATTTTTTGTGGTTAACACACCAAATGCAACAGGTTTGTTTGTGAGCAACGATACATTCATGATTCCGTTTGCACAGGCATCGCAAATAAAATCGAAATGGCGCGTTTCGCCTTGAATAACACAACCTAATGTAATTACAGCATCAATCTTTTTTTGCTCGGCACACCATTGTGCAGCAAGTGCAAGCTCAAACGAGCCCGGAACTTTACTCACCGAAATGTTTTTCTCTTTCACACCTTTCGAAACCAAAAAATCAATGGCACCATTCATCATGGCAAAAGTAATTTCGGAGTTCCATTCGGCTACAACAATTGCAATTCGGTATTTGCCGAACGTATCAGATTTTTCAATCGAGGTGTTTGATAAATTTTTGAGTTTGGTTGCCATTTTTTTTAATTATTTAAAGTTGGAAGGATTATAAAGATGCCAAAGTTAGATTGATACTAGTAATTTTAAAACCTTCCAATCTTTCCAATCTTTCAATTCTTGTAATATTCAATATATTTCTTACTCAAATCTACATAATTCTGCGCATTCTGTTTCACTTTTTCAATTTGTTCTTCGGTAAGTTGTTTCACAATTTTGGCAGGAGTTCCCATCACTACCGAATAATCTGGAATCTTCATTCCATCGGTTACCAGAGCATTTGAACCGATGATGCAAAAATTACCTACCGATGCATTATTTAAAATAGTGGCATGCATGCCCACCAAAACATGATTACCAATTGTTGCTCCGTGCACGATGGCACCATGACCAATTATGCAATCGTGACCAATTGAAACCGGAACATTTTCATCAACATGCACCACCGCGTTATCCTGAATATTGGTGCGATAGCCAACTGTTATCGAATCATTATCACCACGCAAAACTGCTCCAAACCAAATAGAACATTCGTCACCCAAAATCACTTGTCCAAAAACACGAGCGGTATCGGAAATCCAAACATCTTTCCCTTTTTGAATGGGCGTGTTCAAAATGGTTTTCATATTATTTAAAAAGTCCTGAGCCATAAATGAAATGTTAAATGATAAATGTAAATCAAAAATCTTAATTCTTAAATCGTAAATACTTAACTGTGCGGCCTTTTTGCATAAACAATTTTTCGTAATAGGTTTTAATCTCTCTCAAATAAGCCGGTGAAGCTTCATCTCCGTGCACATCCCAAATGATTTCAATCGGATTTATTTTCAATTCTTTTAATATTTCGACAGTATATTGAAACAAGCCGTCATCATCGGTTTTGAAATTTACAATACCCTCTTTTTTTAGAATTTCTTTATAGCGTTCTAAAAATTTAGGTGAAGTTAATCGGTGTTTCTCATGCCTGTCTTTTGGATATGGGTCGGGAAAAGTAATCCAAATTTCATCTACTTCATCAGCCGAAAAAAACTCAGTGATTTTATCAATTATGGCTCGCATAAAAGCCACATTGGTTAAATTTTCTTCCAACGCAATTCCTGCACCTTTCCACATGCGATTACTTTTTAAATCGATACCTATAAAATTTTTATATGGATTTTGTTTTGCAAGTGCAACGGTGTATTCACCTTTACCACAGCCCAACTCGAGCACTAACGGGTTATCATTTTTAAAATAATCGAGTTTCCATCTGCCTTTCATATCGTAGGCAAAATCAAAGGTGTTGGCAAACGATGCGTACTCGGCAAATCTTCTGAGTTTATCTTTGGGCATAAGCCGCGAATATAATTTTGGAAATGAAGAATTGAAAGGTGTTTTACGAAATTACGTTTTTACGCATTTAGGAAATCATTCTGAACTTTCTTTCTCAATAGGTTTAATAATCTCACGAAGGTTCACCACTTTCATTTCTCCGGTAACAAGATATTGCAACATTGGCCCGGCAATAATTGAGGTAACAACCGCCATTACCACCATTCCTACAAACAATTGTGGCGAAATGATATGTGCCTGCAATGCCAATGTACCTAGCAAAATTGCCATGGCTCCGCGGGCATTCATTCCAAAGCCAACAGCAAACGATTCTTTCATGGATAATCCTCCCCACAAACCACCAAGTATTGCTCCTATTAATTTTGAAACGATTGCAAGAATTAGAATAACCGATACAATTTGCCAATCGAAATTCTCGATAAAATTTACTTTAAAACCAATCGATACAAAAAACAACGGAGCAAAAATGTTATTCACAAATTGCTGAATAATATCGCGCGTTTTTTCGTTGAGATGAACCGAATCACCAAATGCAATTCCAACGATGAAAGCTCCGAAAATAGCGTGAATACCAATCTTCTCGGTAAATGCCGCACCCAAAAATGCAAGTCCGAGCGAAACTGCAAGCACTCCTCCCGGCCACGATAAATTTTTCTTTGCCCACGGCAACGATTTGTTTATTACAATTCGTCCAGCCGATAACATCAATATTGCAAAAAGCAAAGTGTAACCAAGTGTATATAAAAATCCGTATGGATTTCCTGTGTGGTTAATCATTCCTAAAATTACACTGAACATAATCCATCCAATCAAATCATCGAACATGGCAGCGGTAATAATAATCATTCCGATTTTTGTTTTGAACAAATCGAGATCCATCAAAGTACGTGCAATTACTGGCAATGCCGAGATTGCCATGGCTGTTCCAATAAATAAACTGAAGGCAAGATTATTGGAGCCGGATGTTTCGCCCATCAAATAATAAAAATATTTTCCGGCATAAAAACCAAACACAAACGGAATAATTAAACCCACCAAACTTGTTTTAAAAGCAGTTTTCCCTTGCTGACTAATAACCGAAAGATTTACTTCCATTCCAGCAACAAAAAGCAACATCACCACCGAAATATTGGTAATACCGTTTAGCACCAAACCTACATTTCCTTTGGTTGTAAAAACAATATCATCAAGCATCGGGAAAAATTTACCTAGCAAACTTGGACCGAGCAAAATGCCCGCCACAAGCTCGCCAACAACGAGCGGCATTTTAAGCTTACGAAAAAATTCGCCAAATAATCTTCCTGTAAGCAACATAATGCCGATACAAAGTAAAAGATTGATGAGGTCGTTGTGATTCATATTTTTTTTTGTCAACTGTCCACGGTCGACAGACCACAGTTAGAAGACTTTTGCTAAATAATATTTAAAAAAACGTACAAAATTAAATTCAATTTTTTGTCACAGTCGACTGTCGACCGTTTACTGTTGACCATTTCATTCATCCACTCTCGAATGAACAATTAGCAAATCGCATGGTAAGTTTGATAACGCAAATTCAATATCATGTTGAAAAACACGGTCGAGTAAATTCAGTTTTTTATCGGGCGAATTGAGCATCAATAAATCGGCATTTTGCTCGCGAGCATAGTTGCTAATTACGTATCCGGGTTTTCCTTCAATGCGTTCAACATTTATTTTCAGATCTCCGCAATCCATGCAATTAATCATGTTTTCGAGCTTCTCGTTTTCGTCTTTAAAAATTTTCTCCTTATTATTTTCCGTTTCTTTATCAGTTAAATTTTCTGAACGGATGAGTGCCATTTTTCCGGCATCCGATTCTTGCACAATGTTAACATCGGTTGAATGTGTTTTTTTAGCAACGTAAATTGCGGTTTCAATGGTGTGAATTGTTTTTGGGTGATCGCTTCCTTCAACAATAATTTTCCCTATAGGTTTTGCTTGCAACGAAGGTTCACGCAACATCAGCACCGAACATTTTGCCATGCGGCATAGTTTGCGTGCTACCGATCCCATAAAATATTTTACAATACTTTCTTTTTCAAGTGCACCGGCAACAATTAAATCAACTTCGTTCTCACG
>CANKGI010000152.1 GCA_947481365.1 Bacteroidota bacterium
AAACAATGAATAATTCATTGCCGCACAAATAATCAAAAAACTATCAGGTTTTATGTCAACGTTTGGCAACAATGGTTTTGATGTGCCATCGGTAATCATCCAATTTGATAAGTTGATTTTAAAATGACTTCGGTTGTATAATTCAATGAACTCTTCACTCGGCAAACCAACTGATGGTGTTGGGTCAGATATAAACTCACTGATTAAAATATCGAAAGCTTGTACGTTGTAAAATAGAAAAAGAAAATTTTGTAGAGCAAGCGAATTGTTATTCAAATCTTTTATTCCAAAAGTTGAAATAGTATGATTTGTTCCATTTGTAAATGAGTCGCGGAACTCAACAATCACAGATAAATTGTTGGCGTTTTCAAAGTAGATGTTTGTTGGTCTCGATATATTATCGAGCAAATAATTTAAAGTGTCGAGTGCAGAAACAGCATCAACTTCTTCCGAAAAATTTACTCGAATTGTTTTCCAATCCAACACATCAATTGTGTCAATTTTAGGTGGGATGGTATCAACCAAAATGGGTCCGATATACACATTATCCCAATAATAATTGGAAATATTTGTGGATGTAAATCGGGCAAAAAACCCCGAATAAATGGAAGTGGTAAATTCATTGTCGAACCCAATACCTTCTAGCGCAAACTTGTTTCCACCAAGCGTATCAGAAAACAATTGCCAGTTTCCGGTTTTATTTCGCAATACTTTTATTCGCAGCAGATTATTTGTTTTAGAAACGGTTGCCGGACGGCCACCAATAATTCTGGTAAACGAATTTCCTTTTTGTTTGTATAGGGTTATTGAATCGGTGTTTCCAGTTACACCGCCAAATTGTATAAAGTAGCCATTTAAGTTTCCTTTTAAATTCGATTGGTCGGATATGAGGTAAAAGCGACAAAAATTTTGTGAACTCGGACTTAAGTTAAAACGCACCCAGCAATTCCATTGTGTGCTGTCTATTAAATTATTTGCAGTGCTAAGTGAAATATCTTTTGACGTTCCAGTTGTTCCTTTCGATTGAAGTTGAAAATTGCCATTAACAATAAACAACGAATCATCGCCAAACCAAACAGGATTTGAAGTGAAATTACCGTCAGAAAAATTTTCGTTTACTTGTGCCAAAGCACAAAAAGAGAAAACAACTATGATAAGTAGAAGGAGTATTTGTTTCATAAAGTAAAAGTAATGAAATTTTGAAAAATGCAAAAACGCAACCTTCTTCAAGTTGATTACATCATTGTATCAACAACTCAAACATTCTATTTTTATTTATCAAACTTTAGAGAGATTTTCGCAAACATGAATAGTGAAAGCAGTTTTGAATTAGACGAACATACCAAATTGCAGTGGTACAAAATTGTGTTTGCCACAAAAAAAATGTTTGGTATTAAACCAGATATGAATGCTTTGTTGTTTTTAATTGGGATGCGCGAGTTGGGCACTACAAGAGAATTTTCTAAAGAAGAAAAGCTTGATTTGATGCATATTGCTACATGTAAATTGATGAGTTATGATGGCTACTACGAGTTTGAAAAAACTGATGAAGATGGATGGCCACATTATAAACTTTTAAAAAAAGCACCTTATATCGATATCATGAATCAGGAAAATATTTTAAAGCGACTCATCGTACAATATTTTGAAGAATCAGATTTAATAGAATAAATTTATAGCAAATGAAAAATGTATCGTTAAAAATATTTCTGGCAGCAGTGATTACAGGTTTTACTTTTATTAGTGCGCAGCAACCTAAGCCAAAACCCAAACAACAACCAGTAAAAACTGTTGTACTTCCGGTTAACGAAATCAAAAAAATTGCTCCCGTAAGCACAGCTGTTCAAATGTTTGAAATAGAAACCATTTATGGGAAAATGATTTTTAAATTATACAATGAAACACCATTGCATCGTGATAATTTTATTAAGCTGGCAAGCAACGGTTTTTACGATAGCTTGTTGTTTCATCGTGTTATTCCGATGTTCATGATTCAAGGTGGTGATCCCGATTCGAAGTACGCAAAAAAAGATAGCTTGTTAGGCAACGGAGATTTAAACTATCGTATTCCTGAAGAGATAAACAAAAATCTGATTCATAAACGAGGAGCACTCGCAGCGGCTCGTGATGATAATCCGGATAAAGCATCGAGCGGTTGTCAGTTTTATATTGTACAAGGAAAAAAATACACGCCAACTGAACTCAATAATTTTAGAAACGGTTATAACTATAAAACTAAAACCCGATTGCTTCAAACCATTTCAAACTCCGATTCGGTAATGGCAAAAATTGACGACTTTAAAATGCGTGGCGATAAAGAAGGTTTGCACAGTTACATGCTTGGGCTACAACCAAAAATGGAAGAGATTTATAAAACACAGGAACTTAATTTTTCTGCTATCCAAACATCCGCTTATTCATCAATTGGAGGTTCTCCTCATCTCGATGGAAACTATACAGTATTTGGCGAAATGCTAGCAGGTTTTAATGTGCTCGATTCGATAGCCGTTGTGAAAACAGATGCCAACAACAGACCATTGATTGATGTAAGAATGAAAGTTAAAATCATAAAATAGGATTGGCAACACTATGAGACAACTACTTTTTTACATAGCATTTTTCTTCTCATTATCAATTTGGGCACAGGATGAAACAATGGTGTCGGGAAGAATTATGGAAAAAGGCAGAACAGAATCTCTTCCGTTTGTGAGTGTTGGTTTTAAAGGAACAAAAACCGGAACCACTTCAGATTTTGAAGGCAACTTCAGGCTAAAAACCACATTACCTGTTGATACAATTATTATCAGTTACGTTGGCTATAAAACAATACGAAAAAAAATTGTACGAGGACAAAAACAACATTTCATTATTGAAATGCAACAAGAGTCGCGTGACCTAAAAGAAGTTATTGTAAAACCTGGTGTAAACCCTGCTTTGCGCATCGTAAAAAATGCACAAAAAATGCGTGATAAAAATGATCAATCAAACTTATCGGCATACGATTACGACAGCTATAATAAAATGGATGTTTCGATGACAAACATTTCCGAAAAAATGAAAAACAATTTACTTTTTCGGCCATTGAAAAAATTGTTTGATACCACAAATCAATTTAAAAATGAAGAAGGGAAATACATTCTTCCGATATTTATCAGCGAAACATTTTCTCATTATTATCAACAAGTCGACCCATCAAAAAATAAAGAAATAGTTAAGGGAAATAACGTTTCGGGAATAGGTGTAAATCAGGGCAGTTATGTTATTGATTTGCTGGGTGCAGGTATGATGCAATTTAATTTTAACAAGAATTGGATGCGTATTGCTGGTAAAGATTTTATTTCACCAATTGCTTCTGGTAGTTTGAGTTATTATATTTATACGCTTGTTGATTCGATGGAAATTGAAGGGATAAAATGTTATCAGATAAAATTGAATTTGAAGCGAGAAGAAGATCTGGGATTTTTGGGAACGATGTGGATTACCGATTCAACTTTTGCCATCAAAAGAATAGATGTTGAAATGTCAAAATCGGCCAACCTGAATTTTGTCGACCGCTTAAAAATTCATCAAGAGATGAAGCAAACATCAGCCGGACCGTGGCTTGCCGAGAAAACCAGAATGATATTTGATATTTCACAATTAACAGAAAATACCAGCGGATTTGTTGCAAAAATGTATCGCACAAATTCCAATGTTGAAGTGAATAAACTTAAACCTGCTGAGTTCTACGATAACATTATCGACAGAGAGACGGACTATAACGAGAAGGATTCAAGTTTTTGGAATGAGAAACGAAAAGAACCGTTTTCGAAAGTTGAAATACAGATGACCGAGATGATTGATTCGATAAAAAATTTGCCGGTAATGAAAACGTATATTGATGTTGTTAGGCTTTTGTTGGATGGCCATTATCGCATTGGAAAATTTGATTGGGGGCCATACATTTTAATGGTCGGATTTAATCAGGTGGAAGGGATGCGTTTTAGGTTAGGGTTTAAAACAAATGCCGATTTTTCAAAAAAAATTCAGCTGAAAAGCTATGTAGCTTATGGTGTAGACGATATGGCATTTAAATATGGAGTTGGTGTCGATTATTTTCTTTCGACAAGAAAATATACAACCATTGGCATATCGGTAAAAGACGACTATGATATTTTGGGTGTATCAGATAATTCAAATGTGTATTTAAGCACCACCGGCTCATCAAATATTTTTACTGCAATTAGTTTTGCTGCTCCTCATGCCCGTATCAACCGTACCATTGATTATCGAATTAATTTTCTTACACAACCTAAACGCGATTGGACATTTCATGCGGCTGTGCAAAATACTTTTTTTCAAATGCCTAATTCACGTACTTGGTTTGGTTACATCTCAAATGTTACTCCAACCGATACAACAATTTCACATGATTTTGCATACACAGCTGTTACACTCGAAGCACGATATGCATACAAAGAAATTATGATAGTGAGAGGATTAGACCGAACACCTTTGGTTCGTGCAAAAGCTCCAGCACTCACATTGTCGTACACACGTGGAATAAAGGGTTTGCTAGGAGGTGAGTTTAATTTTGATAAAGTACAGTTTAATATCAGTCAGCATTTAACAACAGGGTTTTTAGGTAATGCCGATTACAGTTTTACTGTTGGTCAGTTTTTTGGAAAATTACCTTACACGATTCTTGATGTTCCTGGAGGAAATCAAACATTTTTTTATAGCATGAATAATTATTCGTTGATGAATTTATATGAATTTGTTGCCGATAGATATGCGAATATTAGCTATACGCAACATTTTGAAGGTTTGTTTTTTAACAGAATTCCATTGCTGCGAAATTGGAAACTGCGAAACTTTGCCATTGTTAAAGCAACTTATGGGCAAATTAGTGATGAAAATAAAAATTATATTGCTGAGCGAAGCCGCGGAGGAAAAGTGTTTGAACCTGTTACATTTTATGATGGTGTTCCTTATATGGAAGTTGGCTATGGTATCGAAAATATTTTTAAGTTTTTAACCATTGGCTCTTTTCATCGGTTAACATATTTAAATCCGACTCCCGTAAATCAGCACGTTCGAACTTGGGGTTTAAATGTTGGAATTCGATTTACTTTTTAGTCTTTTTCTTTTTTTCGAAACCCTCTTTTATTGCTTCCCAATATTCTTTCCCGTAACCAACAAAAATCTCTTCATTGGCTTTAATATTTCGCGAAGCAACAATGTATGGTTTACCTTTTCTTATTTCGTAACACGAATTGTTTCGCAAGCCATCAATTCTTCCAAATCCTGCAGCATCATTGGCATAACGACCTAGAGACCAAAGTGTGTTTTGTGCGTCAATACAGTTTTTAGAAGTGATATAAAAGTAGTATGCTCCAAATCCTTCAAGCGCTTCATTTCGTTTTAAACATTCTTTCCAAGTTAGTTTTTCTCCTTCATACTCACAAACAACACCACCCTTCTTTATGTCGATAGAGGTCCATAATCCTTTGCCCGATTTAGGTATTTTTGATTTTTTTACGTAAAGCATATTGGCTGCAAATGTGCACTATTAAAAGTTTATGCGAAGAAAAATTTTTAACGCTTCGTTGTGGAACAATCAAAAGAGTGAACATTTTTTTTGATTATTAATAAGTCGAGAAAAAATTCTTTCTTCGTTTTTCATAAAATAGCAGAATGCAAATCGTATCGTATAATGTTAATGGAATAAGAGCGGCAATAAGTAAAGGGTTGCTCAATTGGATGGAATCGCGCAAGGCTGATGTGTATTGTTTTCAGGAAACGAAAGCAGAAAGTTCGCAGGTTGATACAGCGGTTTTTGAATTTCTGGGATACAACCATTATTGGTTTTCGGCACAAAAAAAAGGATACAGTGGTGTTGCAATTTTTTCAAAATTAAAACCCGACCATGTTGAATATGGATTTGGTGATCAGGATTTAGATTTTGAAGGACGAATGATTCGTGCTGATTTTGGTGACGTATCGGTCATTTCAGTTTATATCCCATCTGGTACAACAGGCGATATTAGACAAGCCTATAAAATGGATTGGCTTGCAAAGTTTAACAGCTATATCAGCAAACTAAAAAAAACAAAATCTAACTTAATTATTTGTGGCGATTACAACATTTGTCATCAGCCAATTGATATTCATGATCCTGTTGGAAACAAAAAAAGTTCTGGTTTTTTACCCGAAGAACGCGAGTGGTTAAGTATGTTTTTAGAAACAGGTTTTATCGATTCGTTCAGACGATTTAACACAGCACCGCATCACTACAGCTGGTGGACATACCGGCAAAATGCACGAACAAACAACAAAGGTTGGCGCATAGATTATTGCATGGTTCATGAAACGATTGGTCACCGGTTAATTGCATCCGGCATTCATCCCGATGTGGTTCATTCAGATCATTGCCCAGTTTGGGTTGAAATAAAATAAGTTTTAATTGGAGATGTGATACACACCCGGAGCATCGGTTGTTACTCGATAACTTTTTAAAGGTAAAATCGGAAAATTATTTAATGCAGTTGGATAAGATCTTGGGTAGCCATTATCAGGAAAAAAAGTAGTTGTACAAAATCCGGCATTCGTACATTTTTTTCCTGAATTAGCATATTGCGAACATTTAAAAAAAGTATTCGAACTATCCATACTTACAAATGCACATTCTAAAGTTGGATTTATCGGACATGTTCGGTCGAATGCAACAATTCCGTTAAGCGGAGAATTATAAATAATTATTCCTTTGTTGCCTCCTTGCTCATAAACCCACCCTTGTTGCATAGTTAATGCAGAATAATAAGGTAGACTGGTATTAATATCTATTCTTACAGCCACCGGAGGAAAAAACTCATTGGTGTTTGATGTGTTGCTTTTGCTACACGAATCAATGATGATAAATAGCAACAGCACAAAAAATATTTTATAGTTACTCATAATTGTAAAACCCTTTTTTAGTTTTTTGTCCATAGTGCCCGGCATCAACTTTTTGTTGTTGAATGCGACTTGGCCTGAATTTTCCATCTTGATGAAATAATTGAAAAATGGAATTTGTAACAGAAAAATTAGTGTCAACTCCAATCAAATCCATCAATTGGAATGGACCCATTTTAAATTTACAACTTTGCATCAGTGCATCAATGGTTTCAAAATCTGCAACATTTTCTTCAGCAATTTTTAAAGCCTCAACATAATAATGTCGTGCTACACGATTCACAATAAAACCCGGAGAATCAGCAGCTGTGACACATGTTTTTCCTGTTGATGAAATAAATGATTTGCAAAATGATGCTATTTCA
>CANKGI010000153.1 GCA_947481365.1 Bacteroidota bacterium
ATTTCCTTAATAAATAATTCCAACTCCTTCGCAATTAAACATTTCTCTCAATAAAATCAATGAGTGAGTGTATGCATTTGATATGAATTTCCTGAGCACGATCAGCATATTTTGAATGAGGAGCTCTGATTTCTATATCACATAAACCAGTCATTTTTCCTCCGTCTTTTCCAGTTAATCCAACCATTTTTATGCCTTTCTTTTTTGCTACTTCAATGGCATTCAATACATTTTTTGAATTGCCACTGGTTGAAATTCCAAGCAGCACATCGCCTTCATTTCCTAAAGCTTCGAGGTATCTCGAAAAAATAAATTCATAACCGTAATCATTTCCAACACATGAAATATGAGTAGGATCTGAAATAGAAACTGCCGCCAAAGCTTTTCTGTTGTCACGATAACGTCCTGATAATTCCTCAGCAAAATGCATGGCATCACTCATGCTTCCTCCATTGCCACACGAAATAATTTTCTTTCCATTTTGCAAAGCAGTTACCATCAACTTTCCTGCAGCTTCAATGTTTTTAAAATTATTTTCGTCAGCTAAAAAATTATTGAGCACTTGTTGTGCTTCTTCAAAATGTTGCTTAATGTTATTCATATGTTATTTTTTTCCTGCAAATGCTGCCTTGCCTTTATCTAAAAAGTCAACAAAAATTTGTTCATCGGTATTGAAAAAATTGGGTCCAGATAATTTATTCTCATCAGCATCAATCACTACGTATTGAGGTTGTGCCGAGAAATTGTATTTACTAATTTGTAAATCCTGATTTTGTTCGCCAATTGTTTTCTTCACTTTCCCATCGCGTGGTGAAGTATACCAATCAGCTTCGGGTAATAGTTTTCTTTCATCAGCATACAAACTCACTACAATAAAATCATTTTGCAATCGCTTCAACACTTCCGGCTTTGCCCAAACATATTCTTCCATCTTTCTGCAATTTACACAAGCATGTCCGGTAAAATCAATGAAGATGGGTTTATGTTGTTTTCGCGATTCTTCCAATGCTTGTTTGTAATCAAAATAGCCTGTTAAGCCGTGAGGCAGTTCGAGAAAATCGGAATGTTTGATGTTTGATGTTTGGTTGTTTGAAGTTGTCTCGCTTCCGCTCGACTTGACATTTGCGCCTAAAATAAAATCTTGTGTGTGCATTGGCGGAAGCAATCCCGACAAGGCTTTAAGAGGTGCTCCAAATAATCCAGGAATCATATACACGCCAAATACAAAAGGTATTAATGCCAATCCAAAACGAGGAACACCAACATAAGGCATATCGCTATCGTGACTGAATTTTAATTTTCCTAGCAAGTACATTCCTAATAAAAATGCAAGTACAATCCAAATGGCTAAATACACTTCACGATCTAAAATTCGCCAGTGGTAAACCACATCGGCAATCGATAAAAATTTAAATGCAAAACCAACTTCAATAAATCCTAAAACAACTTTTACTGAGTTTAACCATCCACCCGATTTTGGCAGATTATGCATCCATGATGGAAACATAGCAAACAATGTAAACGGCAATGCAAGCCCTGCGCCAAATGCTGCCATACCCAATAATGGTTTTACAAAATGCCCGCCAACGGCTTCAATCAGTAAGCTTCCAACTATTGGTCCGGTGCAAGAAAAGGAAACAAGAACCAATGTAAATGCCATGAAAAATATTCCTGCAAAACTTCCCATGCTACTTTTCGAATCAATTTTATTGACCAACTGATGAGGTAAAGTGATTTCAAACATTCCTAAAAATGATGCACCGAAAACTAAAAATATCACGAAGAATAAAACGTTTGGCAACCAATGTGTGCTAAGCCAATTTCCAAAATCAGGACCCAATCCGAAGAACGCAAATACCAATCCTAATGAGGCATAAATAGCAACAATGCATGCTCCAAAAATAAATGCACGTCTCAATCCTTGTGAGCGTGTTTCGCTCTTCTTGGTAAAAAATGAAACCGTCATTGGTAACATTGGAAATACGCAAGGAGTAAGCACTGCAATTAATCCACCGATCAAAGCAAAAATTAAGAAACCGAAGAATGACTCCTCTTGATTTGATGATTTGGTGATTTGATTATTAGATGATGTGATAATTTGTTGATGTGAAGTATCTGCATTTTTGATTTGAGAAACAGTATCAATTTTGTTGGCAGTTGACGGTTCACCGTTCACTGTTTCTTGTGTATTGGTTGTCGGCTGTTGACTGTTGACCGTGGACTGTGAACCGCCAACAGCAATCTTCACCTCAAATTCTTGATCAAACGGTGGCATACAAACTCCGGTAACTTCCGAGCATTCTTGAAATTCCATCGAACCTTTTATGACTGGTTTATCTGAGAGAATTTTTAATTTCTGTTTAAATAATGCTTTACCTGTAAATATCGAAACGTCACCTTTCCAAATATCTTCATAATGCTTTTTCGAACCAATTGCTTTAAGTTTCCCAACAAGCGAAAACGAAGTATGCTTTGTAAATGTAAAACTTGCTATGATTGGCCCTAGCTCAGGATTCATGTCACTTGAGTACATGTACCAATTTTTTTCGATAATACTTTCGAATGTGATTTCAACTTCATCTCCAACTTTCACTTCTTTTTTATCAACTGTAATTTTCCATACTGGCGTTTTTTTAAGAACAGATGGTTCTTGAGCATTTAAAACTCCAATAAAATTAAACAGTAAAATTGCGATAATAAATTTCAGCCTCGTCATCAGTTAAATTTAAGATTTATATAACGGGCAAATTTAGAATTTAATATGACATAGAAAACGAAATGAAAATATCGTATGGAAAATGTTACTCGTCAATTGAGTGTGTATCGAATGTGTTTAAACTGTTTTCAAGGCTTTCGCTTCGTTCCTTCAACCTTTGATAAATGTATTTCACTCCTTTATCGATGCCAACTATCAATAAAACAATAGTTATGAAAATTCCGTAAACATAAACCAATTCGAGCGATGAGTTTAAACTGCTTGCCTCAGCAAGTGATGACAACAGCAAAAAAATTACAAATAGTTTTTTCATGTACTGAAGGATTTAAACGGTTAATCCAAAGGTTCGATATGCGTTTGTTGCTTTTTCTTTCTAATATATTTTACTCCTTTATCAATACCGATAATAAGTAAAATGATTCCAATAACAAAAAGGTATAAGTAGGAAAGCTCAACGTTTAAGCCCGAGTTGAAGGCATTAGCAACATTGGAAAATAAAATAAAGATGATTAATAATTTTTTCATACCACTAAATTTTATCAAGTGAACCATCATCAAAACTTTTATAAAGATAAAATTTTTGGACATTTTATGTACATATGTGCGTAAACGGAAAAAGTAAAATACAAGTTGATGTCACTTGCCATTGTAAATTCGCCAAATACTTATAAACGCAACATGATAAAAAACACAGCAGCATATATACTTTCCGTTTTGTTCGGCATTTTATATTTTATTTCAAATGCTCAACCTGTTCCAACACTTGAGTTTCCGTTTAAAATGACTGTTGAGCAATATGTTGAAAAATATGCCCCCACTGCTGTTGAAGAAATGCATAAAAACCATATTCCCGCAAGTATCACATTGGCACAAGGACTCCTCGAGTCGGGTAATGGCAACAGTCGTTTGGCTATTCAGGGTAATAATCATTTTGGTATCAAATGCAAAGCCGAATGGACAGGAGAAACCATAAAAGAGGATGACGATGCTCCGCAAGAATGTTTTAGAAAATACAAAGCTCCTATTGATTCGTATCACGACCATTCTGATTTTTTGATGCATGGAACACGTTATGCTTTTTTGTTTGACTTGGATGAAAAAGATTATGTGAGTTGGGCTAAAGGATTAAAAAAAGCAGGCTATGCCACCAATCCAAAATACCCGGAAATGCTGATTACAACAATTGAAAAAAACGGATTAGCAAAATATGATTCGATGAAAGTTGGTGTGAAAGAAGAGAAAAAAATAGTTGAAGAAAAGAAATTGGAAGTGGCTTCGCAACGAAATATTACAGTTAATGGAATTCCTGCAATTGTGGTAAAAGATGGTGAAAGTTTTGCAGAGATTGCGCTCGAAAATGATATGCGTGTTTGGCAAATGTATAAATACAACGACCTTACCAAAGATGCTGTTCCATCAAAAGGTGACACCGTTTATCTAAAACCCAAAAATTATAAAGCCGAGCAGGAATTTTATATAGTGAACGGAGATGAAACCATGCATCTTATTTCGCAACGGTTTGGTATAAAACTAAGCAAACTGCTACACAAAAATTTGATGAAAGATGGTGACGAACCTGCATCATTTGAAAAAATATATTTACGCGACAAACGCGAACAGCCTTTAAAATTAAGAATTGCAGCCAACACGCTACCAAAAGATACAAACTATAACGAAATAGTTTACGAAGACCCGAAGCGAAATATCGAAACTCAAAAACCGGTTTTGCCCGAAGATAAATATGTGATTGCCATACCTGATAACAAAGACGACATGGCATTTTTACATACCGTTCAGCCAGGCGAAACATTGTTTTCAATTACTAAAAAATACAACGTTCAGCTGGAAGGAGTGAAACAATTAAATAAAATTCGCGATAACAATATAAAAGTTGGAACACAAATTATTATCAATCCTAATCAACCGCCAGTAAACGAAAAAGAAGAAGCTGTTGTGCCGGGTTACCACACCGTAAAACAAGGCGAAACGTTATATTCTATTGCAAGAACTTATAACATTACGATTGTAGAAATAAAAGCTTTGAATGACATGCATAACGATACGCTTCGAATTGGTGAAGAGCTTGTTGTTGTTCCGCTTAATGGCGAAAAAGCTAAAGACGAAAATGCCGGAAATGTAAAAGAAAACGAACCTGTATATCACGTGGTAATTGAAAAAGAAACCATGTATTCGGTGAGCAGAAAATACAACGTAACTCCGTCTCAAATCAGAGATTTAAATAACATGCTCGACAATAATATTAAAGTTGGTCAACGATTGCGAATACGCTGATATGCGCAAATACATCACACACCCGCTCGGAATTTTTATTGTTGTTTTTCATGCAATATATTTTCTGGTTGCGCTCAAAACAGGAAATATTTATTTGGTCGATTCGTACGGTTATCTCCATCAGGTAAAAAATTTACTGGAGCATCAAAGTTGGTATGCCGAAGACTGGAACTCACGAGTACTTATTGATTATTTCACTATTCGTCCGCCTCTGTATGCCTTGTTTATTTTAACATGCAAATCTGTTTTTGCATCAGATATTTTCGTACTATTTATTCAAAATATACTCAGCCTTTTCAATATTTTTTTAGTTTGGAAAATGCTCGCTCATTTTAGCGTAAAACAAAAAATAATCAACATCGCTATCATCACAACTTTGCTGTTTTTTCCATCACAATTTATTCATGCAAATTTTGTGATGAGCGAAATATTATTTCAAACATTGCTTCTGTTAAGTTTTTACTTTTCGGTAAAAGTTTTGCAAACTAAAAAAAGGGAACACATGCTGGCGGTTGCTGTATTTATAAGTCTGTGCATGCTTACTAAACCTGTAATTTTTCTTTTCGGTATTTTCCTTTTTATATTTTTTGCGGTTGTATTTTGGAAACAATACAAAAAAATTCTCGTTCCTTTTTTATTGCTTCCATTAACATACCATGTATTGTGTTTGCAAAACCAACATACCACCGGATATTATCATTATTCATCAATAAAAATAATGGCCGATTTGCGTATCAATACACGTTATATTATTGCGCAAAAATATGGTGCTGATAGTTCGGCAAAATTGTGTACAAAGATTTATGACGAAGCCAATTTGATGCCCGATTACGAATCGCATTACAAGCATATCGAGCAAAGCTGCAATGAAGTGTATACGCAAAACAAAACAACATTTGCAATGCTCTATTTAAAAGGTGTTGCGTCAACCGTTTTTGATCCCGGACGATTTGATTTATCTCTTTTTTACGGACTGCAGAACAATGTAAAAGAAGGCTTATTACAGAAATTAAATAAAAATGGCTCGAGTTCAGTTTCATCGGTTTTGCAAAATACACCCCTCCTTTTATTGATTTATTTATTGCTCATTTTAGTTTGGAATATTGTGCTGTTTTGTTGTTTCATTGCTTTTGTTTTAAACAAAAAAATTGATTTACTCATACGTATATTAGTATTCATTTTTGTAGGATATATTGTGGCAACTACTGGTATTTCTGGTCTTTGCAGGTATCGTGTTCCTGTGTTTCCCGAAATTATTTTTGCCTTTTCATTTGTACTTCCACAAATCATTTCATACCTCAACAATAAATTTTCAAATCATGCTTGAGCTACCTTTCGATCCACCTGTTCAAAAAATAGAACACGAATTGTTTAACGAAAAAGCAGTGCAGGTGTTTATGAAACGCGATGATTTGATTCACCCATTTGTATCGGGAAACAAGTGGCGAAAACTGAAATATGTTTTCGAGTTTGCCAAAAAAAACAATAAAAAATATCTGGTAAGTTTTGGTGGCGCATACTCTAATCACTTGGTGGCATTGGCAAGTGCAGGAGCAATGTATGGCTTTAAAACCACAGCATTTGTGCGTGGCGAAGAAGTAAAAAACCACATGCTCATGCTTTGCAAAACATGGGGAATGCAATTAATTTTTGTGAGCCGTGAATCGTATCGAGATAAATACAAACTATTTGAAACACATTTTGGAAACGATGATTCGTATCTATTTATTGATGAAGGTGGGCGAGGCGAATTGGCCATGTTAGGATGTGCCGAAATTACCGATGGCATTGATGCCGATTTTACCCATGCTTTTTGTGCAGTAGGTACCGGAACAACCATGGCAGGCATAGCTCTTGGCGTTTCTAAAAAAAATATGCAAGCCGAAGGAATTTGTATTTTAAAAAGTGCCGAGGGAATTGAAAACGATGTGAAAAAATTAATTCCCGAGTTACATAATTGGAAAATGCATCACAACTTTCACCGTGGCGGTTATGCAAAAACCGATGAAGAATTGATGCGCTTTATTACCGAATTTGCTACCCAAACAGGCATATTGCTCGATCAGGTGTATACCGGAAAAATGGTTCTTGCAGTATTTAATCTGATAAAAAACGACTACTTCAAACCTCAATCAAAAATTCTTTTGGTTCATACAGGCGGACTACTCGGACTGCTTTCTCAGGTTTAAAATTATTAAGTTTTTTTTAAGTATGTAAATCTTGTCAACATTTAAAAAAAAACATAATGTTGTTTCATAATAGCATATGAAATTTATTAAAC
>CANKGI010000154.1 GCA_947481365.1 Bacteroidota bacterium
ACCGCAATATTCTTCGCTGTTCAAAAATTCTTCAACTGGTAAACCAAGTTCGATTTCATACACACCCGGTTTATTTATGTGTCCCGATGCCGAAATGAGTTTTGTTCCTGTTGACTTACCAATTCCGATTGTTGCATAATGATCTCCACCATTATTTACAATGTATGGAACGGACGCAATCGTCTCCACATTATTTACAACAGTTGGGCAATCCCAAGCTCCTTTAACAGCAGGGAATGGAGGTTTGATACGTGGGTTTCCGCGTTTGCCTTCAAGAGATTCAAGCAAAGCAGTTTCTTCACCACATATATATGCACCACCACCGGGTTGTACAAAAAGATCTAATGAGTAATTTGTTCCTAAAATATTCTTACCCAACCATCCGTTTGCATAAGCTTCGGCAATGGCTTTTTCTAAAATACGAATAAGATAAAAGAATTCTCCGCGTACATATATATATGACGTAGCTGCACCAAGAGCAAAACTTGATGTGATCATTCCTTCAATCAATAAATGCGGGATGTGCTGAATAAGATAGCGGTCTTTAAATGTTCCGGGTTCTGATTCATCAGCATTGCAAACTAGATAACGTTGAACGCCCTCAGGTTTTGCCATGAAACTCCACTTCATTCCTGTAGGGAAACCTGCACCTCCACGTCCGCGTAATCCCGATTTTTTAACTTCTTCAACTATCGCATCAGGAGCCATAGTTTTCAAAGCCTTTTCTACCGAAGCATAACCACCTTGTTTACGATAAACATCGTAAGTGTTTATTCCTTCTATATGATCATGCTCTAATAATATTTTACGACCCATCTTATTAATTTTTTCTAAATGTGTTCGTGTCTAAATAAGTACTGTGCTTGTCCGAGTTTTTCCAAGTATCGAGTAATGAATCTACTTTATCCATGGTTAAATTCTCATGATATTGCTCTCCAATTTGGAGCATAGGTGCTGTTCCGCAACTTCCCAAACACTCCACAGTTTTTAATGTGAACTTGCCATCAGGAGTTGTTTCGCCTGCTTTAATATTTAGTTTCTTTTCGATATGATGAATGATATCTTCCGCGCCACGCAACCAACAAGAGCTAGTGCGACAAACTTCAATTAAACATTTACCACCAGGTTTTAAATTAAACATCGAATAGAAAGATGCTACCTCATAAACCTCTATAGGTTTAATTTGTAGCACTTCGGCAACATGGTCCATAACCGGAACACTTAACCAACCGTCAAATTCTGCTTGTGCCAAATGAAGGGTTGGTAACAAGGCCGATTTTTGTTTTCCTTCAGGGTAACGCTTGATGATACTTTTTACTAGTTCCATCGTTTCGTTGCTGAATTTGAGCCCCCCCGCCCCCGAAGGGGGAGTTGCTTTTGAAATATTATTTTTATCAGTTTCGTTCATTTGTATTTCAGTTTTATTTCAGTTTTATTCCTCCCCTTCGGGGAGGTTAGGTGGGGCTTTAACCATCTAATTCTCCTGCAATCACATTCATACTACTCATTGTTAAAATAGCATCTCCGATTACCGAGCCTTTTATCATTTCAGGAAATGCCTGATAATAGATGAAACAAGGTCTGCGGAAATGAAGGCGGAATGGAGCACGACCACCATCACTCACCAAATAATAACCAAGTTCGCCATTACCACCTTCAACACTATGATATACTTCTCCTTTAGGTACATCGGCTTCACCCATTATAATTTTGAAGTGCCAAATTAAAGCTTCCATGTTGTTGTAAACCTCTTCTTTGGGCGGTAAATAAAATTCAGGAACTTCAGCAAAGTGTTTGCCTTGTGGCAAATTCTCCAAAGCTTGTTTTATAATTTTCAAACTTTCCCAAATCTCTCCCTGGCGAACCATAAAGCGGTCGTATGTATCACCTGTTGTTCCAACAGGAATATTAAAATCAAAATCGCTGTATGAACTGTAAGGTGAAGTAACACGCACATCATAATCAACACCTGCTGCACGAAGATTAGGACCTGTAAAGCCATAATTCAAAGCCATCTCAGCAGTTATTGGTCCTGTGCCCGTCACACGGTCCATAAATATTCTATTTCGTTCAAGTAAATTACTATACTCTTGAAATGCTACAGGAAATTCTATTAAAAACTCACGTATTTTTTTGTATACTTCATCATTCCAATCACGTTCAAGTCCACCAATTCGACCGATATTTGTTGTTAAACGTGCACCGCACATCAATTCAAAAATGTCGTATATCTTTTCGCGTTGCTGAAAAATGAAACAGAATGGAGTTAGTGCACCTGTATCAACTCCGATAACTGATGTACACACAACATGATCGGAAATACGTGCAAGTTCCATAATAATTACACGCATGTAATCAACACGTTTTGGAATATCTACTCCAAGCAACTTTTCAACTGTCATGTGCCATCCCATATTATTAATAGGAGATGAACAATAATTTAATCGGTCGGTGAGCGGAGTTATTTGGTAAAATGGGCGATGTTCAGCAATCTTTTCAAATGCACGGTGTATATATCCGCATGTTTGTTCGGTGTTCACAATGATTTCACCATCCATGGTGAGTACATTCTGGAAAATACCATGCGTTGCCGGATGAGTAGGTCCAAGATTTAACGTGGTGTACTCTTTCTTTTCTGTAGAAATTATTTCTTCTTTTTGCATAGTATTAACGTCCGAAATATTTGTCATCTTTGTCTGTTCTTGTTCCGTCTTCAAGCGGATATTCTTTTCTCATTGGATGGTAATCCATCTCATCCACATTCATAATGCGAGTAAGATTTGGATGTCCTTCGAAAATGATTCCGTAAAAATCATATGTTTCGCGCTCTTGCCAGTTTGCTGCTTTATATACCGTTGTTGCTGTTTTTATAACAGGGTTCGACACAGGCATAAAACACTTTATCCTAAAACGCACATTATTGGTTAAGCTGTGTAGGTGATAAACAACACCAAGTTCATTGTCTTTATTATCCGGATAATGTATACCACATACATCCGTCATAAATCTAAACTGAAGTTCTTCGTTATCGTATAGCCATTGCAATACATCTATGTTGCGGTCTTTATTAATAACAATCGACAACATTCCGTATTGAACTTCACTAAATAATATATCCGATCCGAATTGATCTTGCAGTTTTTGTAGCAGGTACTCGTTGGTTAATTCAGTCATATTATTCTATTCCGTATGATCCTAATAATTTTTTATATTCGTCAGAGTTTCTTCTGCGCAGCGATTCATGCTTTACCAACTCTTGTATTTTCATCAGTCCGTCAATAATTTGCTCAGGACGAGGAGGGCAACCTGGAACATACACGTCAACCGGAATTACTTTATCAATTCCTTGTAACACCGAGTATGTATCAAATATACCTCCGCTGGTAGCGCAAGCTCCAACAGCTAATACCCAACGTGGCTCAGCCATTTGAGTGTAAACTTGTTTTAATACCGGGCCCATTTTTTTAGAGATGGTTCCCATTACCATTAGTAAATCGGCCTGACGTGGCGAGAAGCTTAATCGCTCGGCTCCAAAACGACCAAGATCGTATGTTGGTGCCATTGTTGCCATGAATTCAATTCCGCAACACGAGGTTGCAAACGGAAGTGGCCATAATGAATTTGCGCGTGCCATACCAATCACTTTATCGAGTGTGGTGAGTGCAAATCCTGGTCCTTCAAGTACGTTTGGATTTTCTGCTATTTGAATTGTTGTCGACATGTTTAATTTTTTTTCTGATAGGATGTATTTCTTTTTAGCTTGTTAATTGAGTTATCAATTACAAAAAATAAAATTGATTTACGATTCCCATTTTAAAGCACCTTTTTTTATGATGTATATAAAGCCTATTAATAATGCTCCTATAAATAAGAACATTTCGAAGAAGGCATTTGGTATGGTTTTAAAATTTACAGCCCAAGGATACATGAAAATGACTTCCACATCAAACATGACAAATAAGATGGCTGTTAAAAAATATCTTATCGATAAAGGAACGCGAGCATTGCCTTTGCTTTCTATTCCGCATTCGAATGAAGAAAGTTTGGCTTTTGTATTTCGGTTTGGTCCTAATAAATGTGTTGAAACAATAACGATAAAAACAAAACCTGCTGCAACTAAAAACTGGATGAAGATTGAGATATAATCGATGGATGTTGACATATTGTTTAATAAATTAATGCCTTGCAAACTCTAATCAAATGTTGTGTAAACTTTTTTGTGAAAAGCAATGCGAAGCAAGCAGAAATTGTATCAATAAAACATGAAATATATCAGTTTTCAAAAATTGTTAACATGTTTGTTTTTTGCATTATCATTACTTGATTTATTTTGCTCCGTTAATTAAACATTCTGTTATGGATTTATTTGAGAAGATTGGTAAAAAAGCTGGACCACTTGGACAGTGGGCTGACGATGCTTATGGTTATTATATGTTTCCACGTCTTGAAGGCGAGATAGGCCCACGCATGGGTTTTAAAGGAAAGCAAATGCTCAACTGGAGTTTAAATAATTACCTAGGTTTAGCCAATCATCCAGAAGTGCGTAAGGCAGATGCCGAAGCAGCAGCGGAGTATGGACTGGCATTACCAATGGGTGCTCGCATGATGAGTGGCAACTCTGTTTTTCATGAACAGTTGGATAGAGAGCTTGCAGACTTTGTTAAAAAAGAAGATGCTGTATTATTAAACTACGGATATCAGGGGATGATTTCGGCTATTGATTGTTTGGTAGATAGGCATGATGTGATTGTGTATGATGCCGAGTGCCATGCATGTATAGTTGATGGTGTGCGTTTGCACATGGGAAAACGTTTTGTTTATAAGCACAACGATGCAAAGAGTTTAGAACAACAGCTAGAGCGAGCTACTAAATTAGTTGCCGAAACGGGTGGTGCTATATTGGTTATTACCGAAGGTGTTTTTGGAATGACGGGTGCACAGGGAAATGTTGCAGAGATTGTTAAACTAAAAAGTAAGTTTCAGTTTCGTTTGCTGGTTGATGATGCACATGGATTTGCCACAATGGGTAAAACAGGGGCTGGCATTGGCGAAGAACAAAATTGTATTGACGGTATTGATTTATACTTTGGAACCTTTGCAAAATCAATGGCACTAATAGGTGCATTTATTGCTGGTAAAAAAGAAATCATTAAGTTTTTTAGGTATAATCTTCGTTCGCAAATTTATGCTAAGTCAGTGCCAATGGCTATGGTTAAAGGTGCTTTAAGACGATTAGAAATAATACGTACCGAACCACAACACATTGCCAATCTTTGGAAAATAGTACATGCATTGCAAAACGGATTGCGCGAAAATGGTTTCAATATTGGTGAAACAAACTCGCCTGTAACTCCGGTAATGCTTAACGGAACAGTTGGCGAAGCCACATCGGTAGTTCACGATTTACGCGAAAATTATAAGATATTTTGTTCGGTGGTTATCTATCCTGTTATTCCAAAGGGTATGATTTTGCTGCGCTTAATTCCAACAGCATCGCACACCTTAGCCGATGTTGACGAAACCATCAAAGCATTTTCGGAGATAAGAGAGAAACTGCAAACCGGTGCTTATGGTGATATCAAGATTCTTTCGATGGGAGAGAAGGTGTAGAGAATTGATAATTGAAAATTGAGAGTTGAAAGTTGAAAGTGTTTAGTCTGTAGCGTAATTGTCAACGATACAGCCAATGATGGCTATCATCTATCTTCTATCTAATCATCAAATATATTATCTTCAATACTTCTGGTTTTTAGCCTTTGGCTAGTGCTTTGCACTATGTTCATTATCAAATCATCTTATTATTTCATCATCAAATCAACCCATCTACTAATACTTCTGCACTTCATCATGAAAAAACTCGAGAGAGACACCTGCTTTTTTTAACATCTCTTCGCTCTCACCTCCTGCATGGTATTTGCGTTCGCAAACCACACGTTTTATTCCGCAATTAATAATTAGCATTGCACACACGCGACATGGAGTCATACGGCAATATAAAGTTGCACCATCAAGTGCTACACCGTTTTTGGCAGCCTGGCAAATGGCATTTTGCTCGGCATGCACCGTACGCACGCAATGCTCGGTAATGCTATCGTCTTCGTGTATCATCTTTTTCATCTGATGACCCACTTCATCACAATGCGGCAATCCAACAGGCGAACCTACATAGCCAGTTACAAGTAATTGATTTTCTCTGGCAATTACACAACCGCTGCGTCCGCGAGCGCAGGTAGCACGTTTGCTAATGGCTTCCATTACTTCCATAAAATATTGATCCCACGTAGGACGGATGTACTTATCTTGTGTTTTCATTTTTTCTATTATTTAAAATTTTCTGCCATTTATTTGCTTCCAGCTATTAGCCTCTAGCTATTAGCCTCTGGCCTCTAGCTTAGGCATTGTACTAAATAAATTATCTCATTATCTCCCGATAGCTATCGGGATTATCTAATTATCAAACTAGCCCAATAACTACATCAATTTGTTTATACAATTCGTCAAATGTGCCGTTGTTGGTAAAATGATTATCGGCAAGCTGCATGCAGGCACTTAAATTTTGTTTGTTGGCATCGGTTGAAGTCAATTCGCGTTCTTCATTTTGTGCAAATGTTTCGTACGTAATTTTATCCGTTTCTGAACCTCTTATAACGATGCGGTCGTAACGTATTTTGCGATCGGTATCAACCGAAAATAAAGTGAAATTACCTTTTGCTTTGAGAGCAGTAATTTCGCCTACAGTACGTATGCTTTCGATAATACAATTGCCACCACTAAGTTCGGCTTCTTTAAATAACTCTTCGGCAATAAAGCTGGGTGTGTTTTGCGCGCGTAGCTCGTTGGCAGTGTGTGTAAGTGTATCGCGATTTACTTCGAAGCCACGTTGTTTTATCACGTTTGTTAAATAACCACGTACCGAAAAATGTTTAAAACCGTGATGTGTGGTGAGGTAATCAACAATGGTTCCTTTGCCTGCACCTAATGTGCCTGTTATGCCAATTATTTTCAATTGCTTATTTTTTTGTGAATGTAATTACACGTTTTGAAAATGACAAAAAAAATATTGGGAGGAGTTTTTTTTGAGAGAAGGAGAGGGTGATGGAATGAGTGAATGAGGGAAGGAGAGAATGAGGGAAGGAGAGAATGAGTGATTGAGAGAATGAGGGAAGGAGAGAATGAGTGAATGAGTGAATGAGTAAAGGAG
>CANKGI010000155.1 GCA_947481365.1 Bacteroidota bacterium
ATGCTGTAAAACTGATTGACGAAACAGTTTCAAAAACCAAGGATATTTTACAGGAAAAGAAATTGCTAACCATTGAGTTATTTGGAATATTTCGCCTCAATGCCGATGCCAATTATGTTTTCCTTCCCGAAAAGCAAAACAACTATTTGTACTCATCATACGGATTAATGCCATTTGAGGCTAGTCCTGTATCAGGAAGAACCATTAAAGCCAGCAAAGCTCGCGTATTTAAAGAGCGTAAAGAATTGCGCAACGTTAGAAGTGCAAACAAAAGAAGAAATCTTTTGATTACCGCTGCAGCCGCAGTATTTGTAGCTGTAGTGAGCATAAACTTATTGGTGCTATTTAACGGATCAAATGCACACATTTCGCAAACTACCATGAGCATTACATCGTGGTTCGATTCGTTGTTTCATTCAAATCAAGCTATAGTTATACCGGCTGAACAACCAAAACCTATTGTTGCCGAAAATAAATTTATTCCTCCTCCACCCGAACCCATTGAGCAAACAACTGCTGTTGCTGCTGATTCGGTTGTAAACGAAATCGTATCAGTTGATACATTAACAAGTAAAACGGAAGAATTCTCAATCCAAATTTCATCTTTTGCTGAGCATATGGCTGCTGCATATACACGTGCAGAAGTTGCTGCTCCTGTCATTGAAGAACAACCCATATCAGAAACAACTATTACACCTCCCGATAACGAAAAACCTGCAGTGCTTCTACCTAAGCCGACTGTTGCACAACGTACTATTTCAAATTCAACCGACTCGATGTTTTACATAATTGGCGGTGTTTTTTGCAAAGAACAAAATGCCAGACGATTCTTTCATCAACTCGAAGAACAAGGTTACGCACCAGATTTAATTCCTAACTCGGGCAATTGCAATCGTGTTTCGTATAAAAAGTTTTCGAACAGAAAAGATGCCGAGCAACAACTTCGTACCATACAAACCACCATCAATCGCGAAGCATGGTTGTATGTTTTGCATAATTAATTTCAGATAAATACCTTTTATAAAACTATACAACTGCTTCATAATATTGTTCAAATGTTATTAAACTAAAAAAGATAACTACCCATTTGATTGTTGTTTAGTAGTTATAAAATAAGCGAAAAATAATATCGTTAAACAAAACACATGAGTGCCGCAGATTTATATCAGGAAGACCGTAAACACAGCATCATCAGCTATACAGTAACCATTGTATTTCATGCTGCCATACTTATCCTGTTATGGTATTTTGTTATCATGCCACCCAATCCTCCGCTTAGTGAAGCAGGTGGATCAGGGTCGCTTATCAGCATTGGTTTT
This sequence comes from Bacteroidota bacterium, assembly GCA_947481365.1. Lineage (GTDB taxonomy): Bacteria > Bacteroidota > Bacteroidia > UKL13-3 > UKL13-3 > CAIUEQ01. The sequence goes on from CANKGI010000155.1 coordinate 1,320, forward strand.
GAAAACGAAGGTGGCCCAAATCCAATCCCAACCGATGAAGCCATAGCACAACCAACACCACCAGAGCCTGAGCCTCAAGTTGACGAAAAGCCTGTTATCACACAAGATGTAGAAGAAGCACCGGTTGTAGAAAAAAAAGAAGAGGTAAAAACGGATATCAAGAAAACAGATATCAAAAAGATTGTTAAAAAAGTAGAGAAGAAAATAGAAAAGCCTGTTGAAGTTCCTCGTAAAGTTGACGAGCATGCTTTGTTTAAAAAGAAAAATAATACAGGAACAAATGCAGGTTCAGGTTCGGGCGAAATACCCGGAAATGAAGGCCGTGCGGATGGTGACCCAAATGGCAGACCTGATGGAAATGGTAAACCCGGCAATGGAGGAAACGGAGAAGGATTTGGAACAGGAAATGGTGTTGGAAACGGAAATGGCGATGGTATTGGCACATATGAATTGCATGGTCGTTCGCTACAACGCAGACCAGATGTAAATGATAATTCTCGTGAAACTGGAAAAGTTATTGTATCGATTGTTGTTGATAGAAATGGTAAAGTAATTAAAGCCACACCTGGTCAAAAGGGAACAACAACTCTTAGTCCTGTTTTGTTAGAAAAAGCAAAGCTTGGCGCAATGGAAGCACGCTTCTCTCCTAAGCCAGATGGCCCTGAAGAGCAATACGGAACCATGACATTTATTTTTAGGTTTAAACAATAAATACTTTCTGATAATTTTCATGTTTTGAACTAACTAAAATCATTTACGATTGATGTTACCGTAATTAATATTGTGCTGAAATTACTATTTCATCATGAACAAAATCTGCTTAATCTGCTTCATTATAATGATGAATCTGAATTGCAAAAAAGATAACAATGAATTGCAATTAACTAAAGCCGGTGTCAATCAAAGTTCACCATCAGTCTTACAACACGATACAACTATTGTATCAGCAAATGGTGGATATGTATTAACTTTTGACGACTGTTTTATTGATGAATGGTACGACCTTCTTCCCCTTCTTGATAGTTTTAACGCAAAGGCTACATTCTATATATCGGGTTTCGATCATTATACAGAAGATCAAATACTCAAATTAAAAATAATTCAAGAGCACGGAAATGAAATTGGTTATCACACCCTGAATCATTATTATTTGAGTAAGTATTTAAAAAATCACACAATGGCCGAATACCTGCGAAACGAAATTGACCTTGGAGTAAAAATGATGAACAATGCAGGATTCTTTCCCACTAGTTTCGCTTTTCCCTTTGGCGATTTTACTGATAGTAGTACTGTTGCATTGTTAACCAGATTTCAATCGGTTAGAACTGCTAACGGAATTACCAATATGTTTATTCGAAAAACAAGAAAGACGAATGAATTTAATGCATATGGAATTGACAATGCTTATTCGCCAGTTATGAAAGATGTTTTTAGAAGTTTAAAAATTTCGAAGGAAAATAATGAACCTGTTGTTTACTTAAGTCACCAAGTTATTCATCATTATCGTGAAAATGGATATGCTGCTTCCCATGAACGTTTAATTGAAATCATCCAAAAAGCAAAAGAGTTTGGCGTTCCATCGTTTACCGTTTCACAAGCATTCAGAATTTCACCAAAACAATAATCATTTTTTTTATTATTCACGTCAGTCGTATACTTGAAAATATTTTTCAAGTGTGGATTACAAAAAAACGCTAGCATATCTTTTTGAACGATTACCAATGTTTACTCGCATTGGTGCGGCTGCATTAAAACCCGACCTTACAAATACCATTGCACTTTGTAACATACTTGGCAATCCCGAAGATAAATTCAAAGCCATACATATTGCCGGAACAAATGGCAAGGGTTCAACTTCGCACATGCTGGCTTCCATTTTACAGGAAAGTGGATTGAAAACAGGATTGTATACTTCGCCACATTTAACAGATTTTAGGGAACGGATTCGTATCAATGGCAAAATGATTCCCGAACAAAATGTCATCGAATTTGTAGCGAAATATAAAACAGATTTTGAACCCATCAACTCTTCGTTTTTTGAATGGACAGTAGCATTGTGTTTTGATTATTTTGCAAACGAAAAAGTAGATGTCGCAATAATAGAAACTGGTTTAGGAGGAAGGCTTGACAGCACAAACATTATTACTCCACTCCTGTCGGTTATTACAAATATTGGCTGGGACCATACCGATTTATTGGGAAATACTTTAGCAAAAATTGCTTACGAAAAAGCAGGAATCATCAAGACAAAAATTCCGATTATCATTGGTGAAAGTAATGATGAAACCAAGCCTGTTTTTGATGAAATATCTTCAGAAAAAAATGCACCCATTTCGTACTCCGAGGAAATTTTTGAGACAAAGAATTTCATTTCTCACAACACATTTTCTGTATGTGATATTTACAAAAACGGAGAAATCTTTTTAGAAAAATTGAAACTTGAACTTGCCGGAAATTATCAGCAAAAAAATATGCTCACTGTTCTCAATTCCATTGAACACCTCAGGAAATCGGGTTTTAACATTACTGATGAAAACATTCGAAATGGTTTATTGAATGTAAAGAACAAAACCGGATTAGCTGGGCGTTGGCAAATTCTTGGCGAAAATCCTTTGATTATTTGCGATACGGGTCATAATGTTAACGGTATTGAAATGGTAGTTACTCAACTGAAACAAAACAAATACGAGAAACTGCACATGGTAATTGGCATGGTTAAAGATAAAGACATCAGCAAAGTGCTTTCCATTTTACCAAAAGATGCCGAGTATTACTTTTGCAATGCTGCCATTCCTCGCTCATTACCTTCCGAAGAATTAAGAACATCCGCACAAACATTCGGTTTAAAGGGGCACCATTATGCAACTGTTGCCGAAGCTTTAAAAACAGCAAAATCAAATGCTGGTTTAAACGATTTGGTATTTGTTGGTGGCAGCACATTTGTTGTTGCCGAGATTTTATCATTCACACCATAAGAATTGATGTTAATTCGTCTATTTTTGCCCAAATAAATTGATCACATGAAGAAATTACTGTTGCCAATACTTATTTGTTTTTCAATCGCAACCTTCGCTCAAAAGAGCAAAATAAACAAAGGCGAAACTTGGTATCGCATTTTTACCGGAAAGTCGCTAGAAATAAAAACCGATGAACAAAAGAATTTCTCGGCTCAAGTAATTGATGGAAATGATTTGGTTTTTGAATATGGCATGCGTGCAGATGAAAATCCAGATTTGACTGATGACGAATACACAGAAAAAATCCTTTTCTCCGTTCCTAAAAATGCCAAGTCGTTTATGTACACCGACACCACACTTAAGGCTGCATTTTTACGTGGTTGCTTTTGTATCGACCGTGGATGGCATAATGTTAACACAGGTTTCATCAAAGGAAAAAAAATAAATGCAACAACATGGCAAGTAGAAATTGATGTGATGACGCAACCAAATATTGAAAGGAATTTTCGTCCGATTGCTAAAAAATTTAAAGCCGTATTTAAAGTTTACAAACCTTCTGCTAAAAATAAATGATCCGTTTTGCAACCCTCGAAGATGTACCGCTCATTCTAAAGTTTATCAAAGGAATTGCAGCATACGAAAAATTATCACATCAGGTTGAAACTACCGAAGCAAAATTAACAGAAACACTTTTTGGCGATAAAAAATATGCTGAAGTACTGCTTGCCTTTGATGGTGATACAGCTGTTGGTTTCGCACTTTTCTTTCACAACTACTCTACCTTCAGAGCCATGCCAGGCATGTATTTAGAAGATTTATTTGTAGAACCTGAATATCGAGGTAAAGCATTTGGTAAAGCCTTGTTAAATGAGGTTATCACTATTGCTAAAAACAGACATTGCGGGCGAGTAGAATGGAGCGTTCTTGATTGGAATAAACCGGCAATTGATTTTTATAAAAGCATGGGAGCCGAATCGATGGATGAATGGACAACTTTTAGAATGACGATTTAGAAAGTTAGATTTAAGAGTTACGAATGAAGATATTTGATTTAGCATTCATTTCCCCGGTTTCTATTTTTATTTAAATTTTTAAAATCATAAATCTTAAATCATAAATAACAGTGCAGGTAAATATTTTTACAGATGGTTCTTCAAGAGGAAATCCCGGTCCGGGCGGTTTTGGTATTGTAATGATATCAGCAAAACACCGCAAAGAAATTTCGGCCGGATACCGCAAGACCACGAATAACCGCATGGAACTGCTTGCTGTTATTATGGCATTAAAGAGCTTAAAACTTCACGGATTATATATTACCATTTATACCGATTCGAAATATGTGTGTGAAGCCGTTGAAAAAAAATGGGTTTTCGGATGGGAAAAGAAAAATTTCTCGGGCAAAAAAAATGCTGATTTATGGAAACAATTTCTTGAGTTATATCCTAAAAATCACATCAGCTTTAAATGGGTTAAAGGCCATGCCGGACATAAAGAAAATGAGCGTTGCGATGTGCTTGCAACACAAGCTGCCGATAATACCAAAAACTTTATGATTGATGAAGGTTTTGAAACTGGGCTGTATAATTAATTAACCTTTTTCATCTTCGAGTCTTCAATTTTAATCATATTTAGGTATTCATTTTGGTAATACCCACCATCCGATTCTTTCACAAAATGATACTTTGTACTTAGCCCTGAGATGGTTTTGTTTTCTATTGAAGAAATAAATTGTTTTCCGTTTGAAGCCAGTGAAGAAACAAATAATAAAGTTTGATCGTATCCTTTAAAAGCCGCATCAGTAGGTTCGGTATAAAATTTCTCACGATAAGCTGCTATAAATTTTCTTACTTTTTCGTCATCATAATTAACAAAGTATGATGTGGCAATGCTCACATTCATTCGTTCCCAAATATCAAAATCTGGATTTTTAAACTCGAGCCAATGCGGAAAACCATAGGTGGACATTTTAAACGTATCATCCGTATCTTTAATACTCTTTAGCACATTCGTTATTGTTGATTCATTGCTCGAAGAAATGATAATATGATTGCTCACATTCAACGATAAATGTTTGATGATATCGATGCCTTTTTCGTATTGAACGTATTTAATTTTAACCGTTTTATTGGCAGGAACAATTTGTTTAAATGCGCCATTGATATTCTTGTCAAAAGTTGAATTATCGTTGATGATAATTATGTTTGCTGTATCGTGAGATTGCTTTAAAATGCTTCTATAAATAAACTCGGCATAATTAGGCAAATCAGGATTAGCAGAAATCCAATAAGGATCGTCCAATTTTGTTTTCGAAAATGTCATGAGTGGCGAAATGTGATACACTTCTTTTTGCTTTGCCAAAATGCTCAACATTTTATTTCCACCTTGTAATACAGGACCAATAACGAGTTCCGACTCTTTAAAAAGTGGTTTCTCGAGAATCTTGAGCATTGCAAAAGTATCGTTCTCTGTATCAAAAATGGATAAATGAACCGGAATATTTGCCCGTTCAAACGAATCGAGAGCGATTAATGCTCCTTGATAATATTCTCTGCAAATATTGCCAAGTTGAGAATCGTAACAATTCGGATTTTCGATAATTTTTTTGCTACAAAAAGGCATCACCATCGAAACGTTGTTCGACTTTTTTTGTGCAAATAAAATTGTTGAACAAAAAATGAAAGTCATGAAAAGCATCAGCTTCATCGACCGAATTATACGTATAAAATTTTCATTCATCATTTTGAATTCTCAATTTTCAATTAGTTACTCCCACTCTATCGTTGC
>CANKGI010000156.1 GCA_947481365.1 Bacteroidota bacterium
ACTCGATTTGTATAAATTAAATTTAGAACAAGATGTAATGAATCAGATTGGTCAATTTATGCAGTTGCGAACACGATTGGCTATTTCGGCCAAAGCCGACACCATTGCACAAAAAAGATATGCAGTGGCCAAAAACCGCTACTTTATTGGTAAAATCGACATTACTAATTTAAACATAGCACAAACCGATAAAGATGCTGCACGTACATCATACTACTCAACCATGCGCGATTTTTGGGTTGCCTACTACAAACTTCGAAGGTTAACGTTGTATGATTTTGAGAAAAATGAAGCGTTGTTTAAAAAGAACTGATGCTAATTTTATCGTCAAATAATTTATCAACTTAACCAAATTACTTAAAAACAATTTCTATCATTGAAACAAAAATGCTATGAGCAACATTAAATTATTTGAAAGTAAAAGAATTCGTTCAGCTTGGAATGAAAAAGAGGAACTATGGTATTTTGCCGTAGTTGATGTGATTTCAATTTTAACTGATAGTCCCGACCCAAAAGACTATTGGTACAGGATGAAGAAACGAGAAAAAATGTCGGGTTTTGAGTTATCGACAATCTGTCGACAAGTGAAAATTGAATCTGCTGATGGAAAAAAATATACAACTGATTGTACAACTACCGAAGGACTATTAAGAATTATCCAATCTATTCCATCACCAAAAGCTGAACCATTTAAACAATGGTTGGCAAAAGTTGGTTACGTACGAATTGAAGAAACGCAGGATCCCGAAATAAGTATCGAGCGTTCGATGGAAAATTATTTAAATTTGGGTTACAGCAAAGTGGATTAATCAACGACTGAAAAGTATTGAAGTACGAAAAGAACTGACTGATGAATGGGAAAACAGAGGTGTAAAAAAGGGTCAGGAATTTTCAACACTAACAGATATTATCACTCAGGCTTGGAGTGGAAAAACGGTGAAACAATACAAGCAACATAAAAATCTCAAAAAAGAAAATTTGAGAGACAACATGACAAATCTTGAATTGGTTTTGAATATGCTTGCCGAAGCAACCACATCAGAAATTAGCAAAGAAAAGAAACCGAAAAATTTTGTTGAGAATAAAGTTATTGCAAAACAAGGTGGAAAAATTGCTGGTAACACCCGTAGAGAAATTGAAGCAAAAACCGGAAAAAAAATTGTGAGTACACAAAATGCAAAACAATTGAAACTTACCAAGAGTAAGAAGAAATTAAAATGAAAATAGATAGTACTTATTTCAAAATTATTGGAGTTTGTCTAATTGCTGAACCGTTCATTATTCATCTTCAAAATATTTCTGTTTTCATTCTATCAAAAATACTACATGTTAAATGTTTCTTTCATCATTTTGGATTTGGAACGATGTGTAAAGTAGGTAACGCAGCTGGTCCAACAATGGTTATACATAGCTCAATCATATTTATTGCTTTTGCATTTTCATTGTTGGGGTTCATTGTATCGAAAAAAGCTAGTGCAATAAAATCTGTGAATTTAACTTTATCTGGTGCTTTGCTATTCTATTCTGCAATACATCAAACTTTATATTTTGCAATGATTAACTTGAGATATAATTTTATAAAATCATTATTCTATGATGAACCTAAAGACACACGCTCCTTAGAGTATTTTGGGAGTTATCAGAATTATGTATTAATGTATTTTGTGCTGAGCATTCTTTTTATTCTGATATACATCTATCTGGCATATCAAATTATTTTTAAGATGTGGGAAAGAGAATTAAGAATAAAAATTTTTACCGTTGGATTTATATCGTGTTTAATCGGAAATGTTATTTGGTATTCATTTCTTGGTAAATTTATTTACTCATTTTTAAATTTGTATTTTTATTCTTAAAAACCAAAACAATTCCCAAATTTGCGCATCTTCAAATCATCAAATTAATTCATGCGCTACATAATCGAACTAACATATAAGGGAACACATTTTCATGGTTGGCAAAAGCAACCAAATGTAATTACCATACAAGAAGAAATAGAACAAAAGCTAAGTTTACTGTTAGGAACTGAAACTGAAATTGTGGGCTGCGGACGAACAGATACAGGCGTTCATGCCCGACAGTATGTTGTACACTTTGATTACCAAAATGAAATTGAGTGCGAAACACTTTGCCTTAAACTCAATAAAATTCTCTCACACGATATTGCCATTCGTAAAGTAGAAAAAGTAGAAAATAATTTTCACGCTCGTTTTGATGCTAAACTTCGTGTTTACGAATATTGGATATTACAAAAGCCCGATCCGTTTTTACAAGAATTTGCCTGGTTTGTTTCGGCAAAACTAAATATGGCTGCAATGAATGAAGCTTCATCTCTTTTACTTACCCATAAAGATTTCGAATGTTTTAGTAAAGTACACACTGATGTAAAAACATTTATTTGCGAAGTGAGTTTTGCAAAATGGGAATTGCAAAATGATAAACTTGTCTTTACCATTAAGTCCGACAGATTTTTGCGAAACATGGTACGTGCCATTGTTGGCACACTCATCGAAATTGGAAAAGGCAGAATGAGCCTTGATGATTTTAAAAAAATATTAGACAGTAAAAACCGTAGCGAGGCTGGGCAATCGGTTCCCGCACATGGTTTATTTTTAACTGAAATACATTACTAAAGCAAAAAGTGTAAAGAGTTTGCTGGGAGGTTTCGCTAAGATGTGGCTAAAGCCAAATGATTGTTTTTTTATTTTGCCACGACCTGAAGGTCGTGGAAATTAATAGCCCCGCGCTTCAGCGCGGGGAACACAAAATCAAAAGATAAATGGCTTTAGCCACAATTTTTATAAAAATTTCTTTGCATATTTTCTATTTACCTCCTTCAGATTTTTTATAATAACAGCTAATTCATTTCTATTTAAGCCAGCTGGACAGGCAGTCTAATAATTATAGTCTGAGTTTAGAAATTTCGTAATTCGTAGAAGTAATTCAAATAGTATATTCGCGGCATTCGTATTTTGTAAAAGTGACAGATAAAAATAAAAAATTTAAAACAGGTTCGGCATTCGATTTTTCTTTATTGAGAAGAATTTACTCGTTGGCTAAACCCTATAAAACAAAATTATTTACAGCAATAACCCTCACGTTGCTCATGGCATTTCTAGGTCCGTTAAGACCATATATGATGCAATACACCATCGATCATCATGTTTCGCAAAATGACACGAAAGGATTGATTCAAATGAGCATGTTGATTTTTTCATTACTCATATTTCAATCGCTCATTCAGGTTTGGAGTACAATACTTACCAATTTTTTGGCGCAAAATGTTATCCGTGATTTGCGTATGCGCGTATACATTTATCTTACCCGTTTGAAGTTAAAATTTTACGACCAAACTCCTGTTGGAACATTGGTAACCCGCACAGTTTCTGATATTGAAACCATTGCCGATGTATTTAGCGAAGGATTAATAAACATCACTGGAGATATTTTGCAAATTGTTTTTTTGTTGTGCATGATGTTTTATTCCGACTGGAAATTAACATTCGTAAGTCTATCTGTTTTGCCAATTCTTTTATATGCCGGATATGTGTTTAAAGAAAAAGTTCGCATATCGTTTGAAGATGTGAGAACACAAGTTGCACGACTTAACACATTTGTTCAGGAACATATTCAAGGAATGCAAATTGTTCAGATATTTAACCGCGAAGAAAAAGAATTCGAAAAATTTAAATTGATAAACAAAGAACACCGCGATGCAAATATTCGTTCGGTTTTTTACTATTCGGTTTTCTTTCCTGTGGTTGAAATTGTTGCAGCAGTTTCAACAGGATTAATTGTATGGTATGGTGCACGAGGTGTGATGGGCGGACATACTTCGGTAGGAACGATGATTGCTTTTATCATGTACATAAACATGTTCTTTCGTCCGATAAGGCAACTAGCCGACCGATTTAACACTTTGCAAATGGGCATGGTGGCATCGCAACGAATTTTTAAACTGATTGATGATGAAAACAACATCGAACCAACAGGAAATATTTTGGTTGAACATATTGATGGCGAAATTGTATTTGATGATGTTTGGTTTGCTTATAACAACGAAGAATATGTGCTGAAAGGAATTGACATCAACATTGAAAAAGGAAAAACAATTGCGCTTGTAGGTGCTACCGGTGCAGGCAAATCATCGGTAATCAATTTACTAAGCAGGTTTTACGATATTCAAAAAGGTACCATCAGCATTGATGGGAAAAATTTATACGAACTGGATATTAGAAGTGTGCGAAAACATATTTCGGTGGTGTTGCAAGATGTATTTTTATTTAGCGGTTCGGTAATGGATAACATTCGACTTTATAATAAAACCATCAGCAAAGAAACAGTTATCGAAACGGCAAAAAAACTCGGGGCGCATGAGTTTATTAGCAAATTACCAAACGGGTACGACCAAGATGTGCATGAGCGTGGTGCAACACTTTCGGTGGGACAGCGACAACTTATTTCGTTTGTTCGGGCAATGGTTAACAATCCGGCAGTGTTGGTTTTAGATGAAGCAACATCATCAGTTGACAATGAATTGGAAATGATTATTCAGGATGCCATTCGGTTGATGATGAAAGGAAGAACATCAGTTGTGATTGCACATCGCTTGTCAACGGTTCAGTTTGTTGACGAAATTATTGTGCTCGATAAAGGAAAAATTGTTGAACGTGGTTCGCACAATCAACTCATCGTTGCAAACGGTTACTACAAAAAACTATACGACCTTCAGTTTGCCGATACCGCAATATAGTTTGTGAAGCTGTTCGGAATTTGATAGATTTGTTTTGCATCATTTCATAATGAAAAAAGCAGTCGTCTTCATATTCATCTTTGGTTTTCATTTTTTGTTCGCACAAAATGTAGCTGTTGTCGACAGTCTTTTACTTCGCTTAAAAAAAGCACACGATACTTCGCGCGTAAATTTATATAACCAGATTGCATATGAATATCGAAATTCTGAAATAACAAAAACAGATAGTTTTGCCAATCTTGCTATTGAGCTTTCACAAAAAAATAATTTTCTCAAAGGCCTCGGACATGCATACATAAACAAAGGTTTCGTGTATAAAATGTCGGGTGAGTATGCTAAAGCCATAGAATCGTATAAAGATGCGCTTGTCAATTTTGTAAAGGCAAATTATAAACCCGGTTATGCAACAGTGTATAATAACACTGCCAGCGTTTATTACTTGCAAAGCAATTATGTTAAAGCTCAATATTATTATTTTCAGGCGCTCAATATTTCCGAAGAATTAAAAGATGATATTGGAACAGCACGAACTTTAAATAACATTGGTGCGGTGTATATGGAGCAAAGTCAGTTTGATAAAGCTGTAAAATATTTTTTGCGTGCATTTGATTTACTCGAACACAAAGACCCGAATCAAGCTGCCGATTGTTTAAACAATATCGGAACGGTTTATCAATATTTGGGCGACACTGCCAAAGCCATCCGAAACTATCAGAAAAGTATTGAGATTAATAAAATGCTTGGCGACAAAAAAGATGTGTCGTACATTTTGAATAACATTGGTTACATGTTTTTTGAAAGTCATCAGTATAAACTTGCACTCGACCATTATTTTCAGTCGCTACAAATTGATGAAGAAATTGGAGATATAAGAGCACAAAGCACAAGCTACGGAGTAATTGCAAATTGCTATATTCGGCTAAACATGATGCATGCTGCCGAAAAATATGCATTGCTAGTGTTGAATACAGCAAAACAACATAACATCCAAACGGATATGATTGATGCCTATCACTATTTGGATACGATTGCCGAAGCAAAAGGAAATTTTAAACTCGCATTGAGCTATCACAAACTTTTTAAGGCATACACCGATAGCGTTTACAACGAAAAAAACCGGAGTGCACAAGAGCAACTCGAAACAATTTACCAGAAAGACCGCGGTGAAAAAGATAAATACATATCGGCAAAAGAAGATGAATTGAAAAAGTTTAAAGCCAAAGAAAAGGAAAAAGAAATATCGCATTACATCCTCTTAATTGGGATGGTCTTACTCCTTTTTGTGCTCTCCATTTATGTGATATTTTTCCTACTGAGGCGCAACAAATTTTCCTGAAAAATGTCATGATTTTTTTCAGGTGGTTTTTATCTAAAAAACAGCATATTTGCCACGCTGTTTAGCAAAAATTTAATTCATAAAAAATGTCAGTATTAGTTAATAAAGATTCGAAAGTAATTGTACAGGGTTTCACAGGAAGTGAAGGTTCGTTCCACGCCCAACAAATGATTGAGTATGGAACAAACCTTGTGGGTGGTGTAACACCTGGTAAAGGCGGACAAATGCATTTAGACAAACCCGTTTTTAATACAGTAAAAGATGCGGTTGATAAAGCAGGTGCTAATGTTTCAATCATATTTGTGCCACCGGCATTTGCAGCCGATGCAATAATGGAAGCTGCCGAAGCAGGAATAAAAGTAATTGTTTGTATTACCGAAGGTATTCCTGTAAAAGATATGATTCCGGTAAAGGAATACATCAAAAGCCGCAACTGTACTTTAATTGGACCAAACTGCCCTGGTGTAATTACTCCGGGAGAAGCAAAAGTGGGTATCATGCCAGGATTTGTTTTTAAAACAGGAAGAATAGGTATTGTTTCAAAATCGGGAACATTAACATACGAAGCAGCCGATCAAATTGTAAAAGCCGGTTTAGGCGTTTCTACAGCAATAGGAATTGGTGGCGACCCCATTATTGGTACACCAACAAAAGATGCTGTTGAGTTATTGATGAACGATCCGGAAACGGATGCCATTGTAATGATTGGTGAGATTGGCGGAAGTTACGAAGCTGATGCAGCTCGTTGGATTAAAGCCAATGGAAATAAAAAACCAGTTGTAGGATTTATTGCCGGACAAACAGCACCTCCGGGACGAAGAATGGGACATGCAGGAGCGATAATTGGAGGCAAAGAAGATACAGCAGCTGCAAAAATGGCCATTATGCGTGAGTGCGGAATTAATGTTGTTGAATCGCCAGCAGAAATTGGCTCGGCAATGGTAATTGCATTAAAAGCAAAAT
>CANKGI010000157.1 GCA_947481365.1 Bacteroidota bacterium
AATTTTGGAAACTTTTTAAAGTCGGGTTTCCTTTTTTCAATAAATGAGTTTTTTCCTTCTTTAGCTTCATCGCTTAAGTAGTATAACAACGTTGAGTTACCAGCAAGCTCTTGTATTCCTGCTTGTCCGTCAAGTTCAGCGTTGAAAGATGATTTTATCATTCGTAATGCGAGAGGGCTTTTTTCGAGTATTTTTTTACACCAGTTCACAGTCGTTTCTTCCAATATTTCTAGGGGAACAACTTTGTTTACCAAACCCATATCAAGAGCTTCTTTTGCGTCATATTGATCACACAAAAACCAAATTTCTCTTGCTTTTTTCTGTCCAATTATTCTTGCCAAATAAGATGCCCCAAAACCACCATCAAAACTTCCAACCATTGGACCCGTTTGTCCAAAGCGCGCATTTTCGGCAGCAATGGTCAAGTCACAAATTACATGTAAAACGTGTCCACCGCCTATTGCCCAGCCCGCAACCATAGCGATTACAGGTTTTGGTATTCTTCTAATTTGCATCTGAAGGTCAAGCACGTTTAACCTTGGCACCCCATCATCACCAACATAACCACCGTTTCCACGAACCTTTTGGTCGCCACCGCTACAAAAAGCTTTACCACCTTCACCTGTTAAAATTACCACGCCAACATCAGGATTCTGACGAGCAAGCTCCATAGCCTCGCACATTTCCATTACCGTTAAAGGTGTGAAAGCATTATGTCTTTCAGGTCTATTAATACTGATTTTGGCAATACCCTCAAAAAAAGAAAACTTAATTTCTTTATACTCTTTCAGTGTTTTCCAATTGTAATTTGAATTCATATAATTTATATCGTTTTGTTAAGTTAGAAATTAATATCGAATAACAGGATTGCGAGGATAATAGTTTCTGTTCATTGTGTTTTTATAAACAGAAAGTGTTCTCAACTCTTGAATATCCCGGTTGTTTAATCGTAGCGTAAGTTTTTTGATAAAAACTTTTTCTTTGTTTTGGTTTATATAAGTAGCCATATCAAAAGTCTTTTGCGGGCACCAATATGCATCATCTTTTTTAAGGTTTTCAAGTACACGCTTTTTTGTTTTTTCATCATCAGTCAATGTTGTGGAATCTTTTCTTATTATAGTTGTTACAGTTGTGTTTTGTGAAAACACAAATTGCGAAAACAAAGAAAACAACACGACTAAACAATATTTCATTTTGTTAGTTTAATTTTCTTGAACAAATTGAAAATAGCTGACGATTCGTTCATGTTAAAACCAATTTCAAGCACAGCCGATTTTTTTGTTGGTTTAAAAAAAGCGGTAAGAGCCTTTTTTAACGATAAAGCATCATTACAAAAGTAATAATCAAGGCCGCTTTCTTTTACTATATTTTTTACCGTGTGATTGTGTGGTGTTGTGAAATATTTTACAAAGTTTTTTTGTGATGAAGGCCCATCAATAATTTGAAAAATACCTCCACCAAAATTATTAAAAACAATTACCCTCAAGTTGTCAGAAATGAGATTATTCCACAGTGCGTTTTTATCATAAAGAAAGGCAATATCTCCAGTAAACAAAACAGTTAGCTTGTTGTTAACAACGGATGCGCCAACAGCAGAAGATGTGCAACCATCAATTCCACTAGTGCCACGATTTCCGCTTATAACCCATGATGGGTGCAGTTTTCCGCCAAGGCTTGCATATCTAATAATACTGCTGTTTGCTAAATGAACATTACAAGCTGAAGGCACGCTTTCGAGTACAATATTTGCAGCTTGAAACTCAGAAAATAAAGAGTTTTTAAAAAACCCGGAAACGAGTTTCTTTGCTTCGGCATTTGGTTTTGTCCAATTATTTTTAAAGCTGTTTTCTTCTTTAACGTTTTCTTTTTTCAACAAGGATAATACGCGTAAAATATTTTCGGGTTTTTCATAAATACATTCGGTAATATTTTTAAATGTATCAATAGGTTTTGGCTCAGGCTGAATCCTAAAATGGTGTTTAGGTTTTTGTTTTTTTAACCAAGAGGTTAATGATTTGGAAAGAATGTTTCCTCCGAAGGAAATGAGCAAATCAGGACGAAGTTCATCAAGAATATCTTGATCACATTTCGATAAAATCACATCAAACATTGGAGCATTGCAAACACCATGTGCGTTACTTAAAACATCAGCAATTATTACAACATCTGAAAACCTACCAAGGTTTAAAAGGTAAGAAAAAACAAAATTATTATCGGTGTTCTGTCCAACAACGATTAATGTTTTTTTGCTTTGAAGAAAAGCGTTTGATATGTTTTTTATTTGATTTTCTAATTTACCAGAACGCTTTACCAAATGGCCCCTTTGCAATAAATCATTTTTATTTGCGGGCAGAAAGGGTTTTTCGTTTTTTGTTGGATAAAGCGGTTCCGACAAAGGAACGTTTATGTGCACGGGCCCCAGAACATTACCTGTAGCTATAGCGCAAGCGTCTGCAACAATTTTTTCGGTTTCAAAATAAACAGTTTTTTCCAAGCCGTAACAAGGAGTTTCAAAAGAGGCTAATACATGTTTGCCATAAACAGCTTTTTGAAAAATCATTTGCCCGTCTTGCATGTTTATCAATTCGGGTGGGCGATCGGCAGTAATTACGATTAATGGAACCCTTTGAAAATACGCTTCAGCAATGGCAGGAAAAAAATTAAGAGAGGCTGTTCCTGACGTACAAATTAGTGCAACGGGTTTTTTTAATTGTTGGGCCATTCCCAATGCAATATAACCCGCGCTTCTTTCGTCAATAACGCTGTGGCATTTAATTTTTTTTGAGTTTGCAAATGCATAAACTAGTGGGGCAGATCTCGAACCAGGACAGATGATAGCATGGCTTACACCAAACTCTTCCAGTCTTTTCGAAATGATATAAACGTGATTTTGCACAAAAAAAATTAAAGTGCAATATTAATGGTATACAACAAAAAACACACAACAAATCACAGAAAACAAACTGTATACAATTGCAAACAACCTTTATGAAGGTTTATAAATATAAAGAAATAGGGGTTTGAAAAACGAAATCATTTTCTATTTTCGTGAACTTTAAAACAAATTATTAAACAATAAATTATAACAGAAGAACTGATTGATGAAAAAGGAATTGTTCTCAATATTATTAGGTGTGTTGTCGTTATCGGCATTTGCACAAACCCAAGACCCAAAGTCACCGGGTTTTGATTTCGCAAACGCTTCAGCCGATACATCAGCAGCTGCGCCTATGACAGACAGCGCTGCTATTAAAGAAGCGATTGTAAAACCGTATGTCCGAATTACGTTAAACGTAGATTCGGTTACCAACTTAATTTCATATATAGGAGTTGTTGAACAAGAAGAGTCGGGTTCGGATTCGTTATATATTAGGGCAAAAAAATGGGCTACAAAAAAATTTGCTGGAGGCACAAGATCAACTTTCGATTTAGATAAAAAGAACCAAAAGCTTGTAATTAATGGCTGGCTACCAGCTTACGCTTATAGCAATAAATACACAAAACGTAGTATTGGAAAATATGAATTTAAACTTGTTTTATGGATAAAGGAAGGTAGATACAAGTATCAAATATCAAACTTTGTTCACGAAGGAATTAAGTCGAACGAAGGAAACACGATGAGAAACTATTTTGAATTTTATTATACCTCAACAACGAATATAAAAGGCAACGACCAAACTTTGCGCTTTGCAGATAGAGATATTAACGATCTTATCAAGCAAATGAAAAAGAACTTGAAAGATCCGGTTATTGTGGATGAAGAAGAATGGTAGGAAAAGAAATAAAAAAAACGCGCTTCAGAAGCTGAAGCGCGTTTTTTTTGCTTAAAAAATTATTTTACAGAAACCAGTTCAACATCAAAACAAAGCGTTGCGTTTGGTGGAATTATTCCTCCTGCACCTTGAGCTCCGTAACCAAGATAAGATGGTATCACTAACCGAAGTTTGTCGCCAACGTGCATTAAAGCGATGCCTTCATCCCAACCTTTGATTACCTGACCTTGTCCTAAAGGAAAAGAAATCGGATCACCTCGTTCAACAGAGGAATCAAAAATTTTCCCATCGAGTAAAAAACCAGTGTAGTGAACGCTTACCATTTTACCCTTTTCAGCAATGGCTGCATTGGGGTCTTTAGATTTTTCAACAACGATATATTTTAAACCACTAGCTGTTGAAAGTGTGTCATGGTTTTTAAGCACCCAAGGTTTAACCGACTCTTTCACGTCAAGCAATTCAACATCAAAATATAAAGTTGATTTTGGAGGAATTGACCCCATGTCTCTGTCGCCATATCCAAGTTGAGGAGGAATGATTAGAGTTGCTCTATCGCCAACATGCATGAGCGCAAGACCTTCATCCCAACCTTTTATTACCTGACCTGCGCCAAGTTTAAAACTGAACGGTTTGTTTCTGTCGCGTGAGCTATCAAAGGTTTTTCCATCGGCAAGTCTTCCAATGTAATGAACGCTAACGGTTGCTCCTGCCATGGCTTCAGCACCCGTACCTAATTGTGAAAATGTATATTTTAAACCTGATGCCGTTGTGTATTCTGTATCTAATTTCACTTTTTGTTTTGTTTGTTTTTTATCTTTTTGAGCAAATGCCGAAACAGAAACGACAGATGCAAATAGAACCATGATTATCTTTTTCATTCAATAATAATATTAAGATGCATTAATTAATTTTAACCAGTTCAACATCAAATACAAGTGTTGAAAGAGGAGGAATTGGACCACTACCAGATTCGCCATAAGCCATTGATGGAGGAATAATGAACTTATATTTTTCTCCTTCTTTCATCATTAATAAACCTTCGTCCCAACCTCTAATAACTTGTCCTAAACCAACAGTAAACGAAAACGGCTCAGCACCTTCTTTTGTTTCGTCAAAAACCTCTCCGGTTAACAATGTTCCTTTGTATTTAACAGTTATTTTGTCTCCGCTTTTAACTTGTTTTCCAGTAGATGTTTTTTCAATAATGTATCTTAGTCCGTTGGCAGCTTGTTTAATTTCTTGCCCTTTAAGAGAAGATAAAAAATTCTCTAGCGAAAGCGAATCTTTCACAGCTAACTCTTTTTGTTGATCCATTCTCTTTTTAAGAATTTCTTTTTGGTTAAATGTTTCTACAATTTTCATTGTAAAATGAACGCTCTCGCCAGCTTTTATGTTTGCTGGTCTAGCCATACCAAAGCTTTTGTTGAATAAAGTATCAGCGTTCACCAATACTTCTAAACTATCACCTCTCGATAGGCCACCGAAAACATTGTGCAAAACAGGCTCGTCAGACGGAATATATCTTGGATTGTTTTTCTGAAATGTTTCAAGAATTACCGAGTCGTGTTCCGTTGTAATAAGCAGATTAACCAGCAGTAAATCTCCAACACCAATTGCACGAGACGTGTCGCTGTGTGAAATAACGCGATACTTAACGCCATCAGTTGTAACTTCAAATTTTTTGCTGCAACCAAACAGTATTGTAACGGCAGCAATTGATAAGATTAGTTTTTTCATATTCTATTTTTTTGTTTTAATCTATTTTTTATGATAATAAATGTTTGTAATTTTTTAAAATTGATTTTACTTTTTCTTCCACTATTTCAAGTGCTTCAGAGCTTTCTCCTCCTGCCGCATTAAAGTGCCCACCACCTTTAAAGTTTAAACGAGCCATTTCATTACACGGTATGTTCCCCTTTGAGCGAAACGACATTTTACGTAAATGAACACGGTCAATAATTAATATTGACAGTTTTATTCCTTTAATTGTTAAGCCATAATTGACTAAACCTTCTGTGTCTCCAGTGATAATGTTGTATCGCTTCAGCTCATCAGCGGTAACAGAAATTAATGCCGTGTTGAAGTCGCCTAGTATTTGCAATTTTTCGTTTAGGCAAAATCCAATAAAACGGGTGCGGTCAACAGAATAGTTGTCGTAAATTTCTTCGTAAATTTTATTTGTTTCAACACCCTTTTCCAGCAAAACGGCAGCAACACGATGTGTGCTCGGATAAGTGCTTGGGTGTTTGAAAGAGGCTGTATCGGTCATGATTCCTGCATACAAACAACTTGCAATATCTTTGGTTATTTTTTCAACCTCACCCAATTGCTCAATAAAAAGAAAAACCAATTCGCAGGTCGAACTTGCGCCAGTAGTCCATAAGCCATTATCTGTAAAGCCTTCTGGCTCTAAGTGGTGGTCGATTAATATTTTTTTAGCTTTAGAAGCAGCAACATACTCACCTAATTTATTTATTCGTTTGAGGGAGTTAAAATCCAAACAAAAAATCAAATCAGCATCAGCAACCAACTCTTTTGATTTTTCTACATTCTCTTCAAAGTTGATCACCTCTTTTTCTCCAGGCAGCCAAGTTAAAAAATCACCATAATCAGTTGGGCTGATAACTGTTGATTTTAACCCCAACTCTTTAAAAAAATTAAACAACCCCAATGATGAACCCAACGCATCAGCATCAGGCTTGTGATGAGTTGTGATGATAATATTGGGCTGGGGATTGCTTGCCAGCAAAGGTTTTATGTGTGTTATATTGTTCAGAGTCTGATTTTTTAAGCGGTGCAAATGTCGCGAAATGAAGCACAAAAAAAAATTTAAAATGCTTCGCCCATGGTAACGTAAAAAGCAGACACGCCATCTATTCCCATTCCATAATCAACGCGGATATTCATTTTTTCTTTTGGAATAGCCATAACGCGTAGGCCACAACCATAGTTTGGTTTAATATTAGAAGATAACCCATTCACTTTATTGCTAACGGTTCCGCAGCCACCAAATGCAACTATTGATATTGGTTTCCATATTGTTTTTCTAATTTCTGCTTGCAAGGCACAAGCATTATTATCACGAAAACGGCCATTGTAATATCCACGCATATATGAATCGCTTCCAAGTGTTCCCATTAAACGAAAAGGAATGTTG
>CANKGI010000158.1 GCA_947481365.1 Bacteroidota bacterium
AACGATGAAATTATGCTTTGCATCAAACCGGGAGAACATGGCTCAACATTTGGCGGAAACCCTTTAGCTTGTGCTGTTGCAATAGAGTCGTTAAAAGTTTTGATAGACGAAAATCTGGCTGTAAATGCTCAAAAAATGGGTGAATTATTGGTTAACAGACTAAAGGCAATAAAATCGCCATTAATTACCGAAGTAAGAGGCAGAGGATTATTAAGTGCCATTGTTATTCATCCATTTGGCGAAAGAAAAACTGCTTGGGATGTTTGCCTAGCTTTAAAAGAAAATGGACTGCTGGCGAAGCAAACACATACACATATTATTCGTTTTGCTCCGGCTCTTGTTATTACCGAAAAACAAATGAACGAGGCCTGCGATATTATTGAAAACACAATTTTGAATTTAGCTTAACATACTATTAGTATGCAAAAAATAGAATTTTACGAGATTAGTAAACAAATTACTCTTGAAGACATTTCAAGTATCATCAAGTTAAAAAAGCAAATCAAATTATCTGATGATTCGCGAAAAAAAATTATCGCCTGCCGCGAATATCTTGATAATAAATTGGATGGAAATGATAACCCTATTTACGGTGTAAATACCGGATTTGGGTCGTTATGCGATACAAAAATATCAAACGACCAACTTGAACAATTACAACAAAATTTACTGCTTTCGCATGCATGTGGAACAGGTGATTTTGTTCCGAAAGAAATTGTTAAATTGATGTTGTTGCTCAAAATTCAATCGCTTTCGTATGGCAATAGTGGTGTACAGTTGCAAACTGTTGAAAGGTTAATTCAATTTTTTAATCTTGATATTTTGCCGGTTGTTTACGACCAAGGTTCACTGGGAGCATCAGGTGATTTAGCTCCACTTGCACATTTATGTTTACCATTGTTAGGATATGGTGAAGTTTGGAAATCGGAGAATGGAAGTTGGAAGTTAGAAAAAAGTGAAGACGCATTAAAAAGAAATAATCTTGAAGCAATAAAATTAAAATCGAAAGAAGGACTTGCGCTAATTAACGGAACTCAATTTATGAGTGCTTACGGAGTTTGGAGTATTATCAATGCTCATAAGCTTGCCGTTATTTCCGATAAAATTTCCAGCATATCAATTGATGCTTTTGATTGCCGAATCGACCCATTTCATCCGGCATTACATTTAGTTCGTCCGCATAAAGGACAAGTACAAACTGCTCAGGAAATTCTTGCTTGTTTGCAAGACAGCAAAATTTCGAAGCAACAAAAAAAGCAAGTTCAGGATCCGTATGCTTTTCGTTGTATACCTCAAGTTCATGGTGCGAGTAAAGATGCCATCGAGTATGTTACAAAAGTTTTTAGTGTTGAAATAAATTCTGTTACTGACAATCCAAATATTTTTCCCGCACTTGATATGATTTTATCTGGCGGAAATTTTCACGGACAACCACTTGCGATATCATTCGATTTTTTAGCGATTGCTTGTGCCGAACTTGGAAGTATTTCTGAACGAAGAACATTTCAATTAATATCTGGTCAACGTGGATTACCTGCGTTTTTAGTTTCAAACCCTGGTTTAAATTCTGGATTGATGATTCCGCAATACACAGCTGCTTCGGTTGTAAGTCAGAATAAACAATTATGTACACCTGCTTCGGTTGATAGTATTGTAAGCTCAAACGGACAAGAAGATCATGTGAGTATGGGTGCTAATGCCGCAACAAAATGTTATCGCGTTATCAAAAATCTAGAAAAAATTCTTGCTATTGAATTGCTTAATGCTGCACAGGCTATTGAGTTCAGACGACCAGAAAAAAGTTCACCTTACTTAGAAAGTATTATTACCGAATACCGAAAAACAGTTCCTTTTATCAATGAAGATCGAGCATTGTACACCGATATCGAAAACTCCATTCAGTTCATCGATACCTATATGAAAAATCTGGTTATCGATTAATTTTCGCGTAACAGTTTCGAACTAAATAATCCTGTTTCTGTTTTTATTCGAAGAATATACATTCCTTTTTCAAACAATGATGGATCGATTTTTATGTTGCCATTTACATTCAACCATTCGAATTTTTTCTTTCCACTTAAATCGTAAATAGAAACATCAGCATGCTCGCTTAATAATATTTCGGCAGCAGCATCTCCATTAAAAAATCCGGCTGTATTCATTATTTTAAAAGATGGATTTTTTGTGACATCATTTATACCTTCTGAAAATGAACCGAGCACACGCTGGTTAAAAAACTTACCCATTTTCCATGTGTTGTATGATTGGTAAACAATGCTATCTGCTTGCATAATTAATTTTGCTGCATCGGGCATTGAAGTATTTGGGGCAAGCGAATACATTGCTGTTAGAAGCAGTGTAGTAATTGCATCTCTTCCAATTGCTTCATCTATGTCTAGCAAACACGATGACCAAATTTCTGAATCATAATATCGGTCGCCAATCGCATCCGTATATTTTTTCATTTTCCCTGAACTTGCATTAATCGTATTTGCATCTCTGCCATTCCAAAATTCATTATGTCCATCCCAGTTGTATAACCATCTCCAATTAAAATCAGTATACGCATGTGAATACAACGCTGCCATCACATCACATGACCCTTCTTCAACTGCCCACCTATCAGCACCTGTCGGCCATGCTGGATTAAGACTATATCGAACGGCATGGGTAAATTCGTGAACAATTACATCTGCATCTTCTGCATCAGGAACATCAGGTACAAGACCTGCTCCAAAATATAGTGCAGTATCTACATCAGGAAGAAAAAATGAATTATCTACAGAAGAGCCAAATGGATCAACTTTTAATTGCCAAGGCACAACATTATTGAAACCTAAACTGATTAAATATGATTTGTAATTATAGATATGATACATTGCCATAGCATCTTTAAAACCATTTTTCCCACGAGTGAAAGTGAAATCTGGATTTTTAGAAACTGAAGGTGTATTAATTGGCGTTCCATTCGCATATTTAGGTGCTTGCATATCAACAATACGACAAAATTTATTTTGTAATCTGAATGTGTCAACATCAAGTGTTGCTGGAAAAGTTACAGAAACTCTTTGATCATTTATCAACGCATAATCACTGTCGTTAAAGTGTTTATACGTTCCATTCGTGCCGTATAAAACCTTTGCAGTACTGAGTGGGTCGGGACGAAATACTTTTGCAGTTACCATCGTGTCATCATTCATGTATCGCATTTTTAAATCGCGCGAAAATAATTGTGCGTTGTTTGCATCCATCAAAATTTCGTTGCCATCTATAATTTGCTTTGTAGCGATAAATGGTTTTTCATTTTCAACTACAATAACATTTATTTTTTCATTTTGTGATGTAGAAATTGTTTGCCAATTACGTGTGTCGTATAAATGATCGAAACAAGAAAGTTGCTCGCCATTTTTATTGAGATTAACTTTTAAGTATCCATTATAAACAACAATACGATTAAACAATTGTTCATAGTAAAGGTGCACACCAATATTGCTTTCAATTTTACTTACTAGTTTTAAGTCTGTAAGTTTATTAATGAATGCCAGGTGATTTGTAATAAATTCATTTCGAACACTCACATCAATTGGCAAACTCACATCATATTGTTTGGCCGAAAATGAAACTTCGTTTGGCTTTTCACTAATTGATTTATAAAAATCATTTCCTCTCAAAGTAGGTACATTCTTTTGGGCAAAAAGCTGAAGAGGAAGGAGTATGACGATTAAATATTTTTTCATTTTCAAAAGATTATTACACAATATATTTCATTTAATTCAAAATACATTCAACACTTAGTTTAGCTAAGACATAGAAGTATTAAAAAGCGTTGCACGAATGTACATTTCAGTTTTTAAAATTAAGAGGGATAAGTAACTTAATTGAAAAATTTCTTCCCATATTGTAAATACCCATTCGACCAGTTGCAGGATTTATCGGTGCATATTTTAATCGACTTAAATGGTCTTGATATGCTTCATCCAAAACATTATTTACACTTAAATAAATGGTACAAATTTTTGTACCCTTTTTCGTAATTGCATCTGTTCCCAAACCAGCATGAATGAGTAAATAAGCTTTTGTAGTTGTTTCGGTATTCCCTTCTAACAAAATCTGATTTTGCTGAAAGAAATAATCAGCTTCTACTTTGATATAAGAATTTCTAAACACATCACCATGCTTATTAAAATTTGCACGTAGCTCAGAGCGTGTGCGTGGTGCCGGAATAAACGGGAGGTATTTTGACGAATCGGGTTGACCAACATTTTCGGCTTTAACAATAGAGAATGAATTTTCGAAATGCAACCAATCCCAAGGATGCGGATGAATATCAATGGAGAGTTCGCCACCATATAATTTTGCTGTGCCTTGAGTGTATTGATAAACCGGATAAAGCGGCCCACTTCCAAACAAATCAGTAATTCCAAATCCTGTTCCTTTCAAAAAAATATAATTTTGAATGGTGTTTTGAAAACCATTTAATTCTACTGTTACGTGTTCGGTATTTAATTCAATTCCTGCATCAAATTGCAAACTTGTTTCAGGGTGTAAATCTTGCTTACCCCATTCAACTCTATAATTTCCTTCATGGATTCCATTTGAAGTAAGTGCTGCAATATCTGGAGCACGAAACCCTCTCGACACATTTACTTTTGCCAAAAACTCTGAATTGAATTCATATGTTACTCCAGCACTTGCCGAGTAATTTGCATATGTTGCATTGAATGTATTGAATTTTGCAAAACTATTATTTGCTTGATTTCGGTTAGCATCAACCAGCAAATCGTTTGTTTTTAAATATCGATAATCGTATCGAACACCTCCACTAAAATTTAATTTATCAAATTGTTTTTGCTCGTATAAAAATATTCCTGCATCGTATAAATAATAATCGGGAATAAGTAACTCACTTCCCATATTTTTATTTTGTTGAACCATTCCTCCTACTCCAAATGATGTTTTCCAACCTTTCATTTCAGGCAAATAATATTTCACATCATAATTCAAAGTGGGTAAAATTAAATACATACCGTATTCATTTGGTTTGACCGGATTTGAAAATTCTTTACGTTGGTTCAATTGTAAACCAACATTTACTCCAAGCTTTGATTGGCCGATAATAAATTGGTTGACTAAAAAAATGCGATTATGGGTAATAAGCTGATAAGGATTATTTATTGAATACCCACTCAAATCATTATTTGCAGTAACAAGATTTCCCAGTGAATTATATTTCAAAAAATGACCTGACGAATCACGATTACCATCAGTCATAGCAATGGTTTGATTGAATGACGAAAAATGAAGATGTGAGTATCCCCATTTACGGTTTATGCCAACATAACCATTCA
Source organism: Bacteroidota bacterium (assembly GCA_947481365.1). Lineage (GTDB taxonomy): Bacteria > Bacteroidota > Bacteroidia > UKL13-3 > UKL13-3 > CAIUEQ01. Next base: position 5,349 of record CANKGI010000158.1, read on the forward strand.
AATCCCATTCTTTAAATCCCGAATTGTATACAATACTGTCGTATTTATTTTGATAATTTCCGGCTTGTTTACTACTAAATCTCACTTGCCAATTTATGCCTTTAATGTTTCCTGAATTGACCAATGAATAACCAAACAAATGATTATTGGTTTGATAATTTGTGATGACCGAACCATTTATTTTTCCTTCGGGTAATGGCGATGCCGATAACATATTGATTACACCAGCCAATGCATCCGAACCATACATAATGCTGCCAGGACCTTTAACAATTTCTACCCTATCTATAGAAAACTCATCTATTTCAATTCCATGTTCATCTCCCCATTGCTGTCCTTCTTGCCTCATTCCGTTGTAAAGTGTAACGATACGATTATATCCTAAACCTCGAATGTTTGGTTTAGAAATAGCTGGGCCAGTTGAAATTTGTGAAATACCTGGTTGACGAGAAATCGCATCAATTAAATTTGTTGAAGCGTTTTCGAGCAATGTAGTTTTATTAACCACAGTTGTTGGCGTGGGGTTTTTACCACTGTGTGTTGCTGATGAAACTCCAGTTACAACTACTTCATGTAATTCGGAAACTGTTTGTTCCAATTCGGCATTAAAAAGAGAAGGACCATTTATTTCAATTATTGAAATTTTTGCTTTATAAGAAGTGTAACTAATTTCTAAAAGGAACTTTCCCTTTGGCAATCGAGTGATTGAAAAGTTACCATCAACACCTGTAACTGCACCAGTTTTAAGGTCGTGCAGATAAACCACTGCACCAATAATTGGCTCATGTGTTTTCTGATCAGTAATTTTTCCTGTCAGTGTATTTTGCGAAAATGATTTTATTGAAATCAAAATCACAACCATAAAAAATAAATATTTTTTCAACTGACGTAGCTTAATTTTTTCAGATTGTAAAAGTAAAAATTAAAAGCGTCTAAATAAAACTTGAAACTATTTAAATACAAATTAACTATTGCGTATCTTTTTTAATGATCGTTTACAGGTTTAACTTTCTCTGCCTTTTTATAACGAATCATTAATACGATTGGAATACCGATGAGGATAGATAAGCCAACTATAAAAAAACCTTTATCATAACTGGCAATTGCCTGCTGTTTAAAAACAATATTTTCCATCATTTTACTGGCAAGCGATTCGGCATCACCTTGAGCATATCCCATCGATAAAAAGTTTTGTGTAAATGCAGCAATTCGTTCGGCACTCACATTACTAAACTCGGTTACATAACTTAACATATTCCCTTTTATCACTGCATTTTGATGTGAGAGGTATACATTAATAAATGCGATACCCACAGCACCACCAAGTTGACGGACCATATTTGCCAAGCCCACAGCTTGTGCCAAATCTTTACCACGCAAACCTGCTACTGCAAGCGAAATAATTGGCGACATCATAAATCCCATTCCTAATCCACGAAGAATAAATGGAAAATAAAAATCTTTCTCACTCGAATCGGGTGACGAAAATGACAGCATCATTAAAAATGTGAATGTCATCATAATT
>CANKGI010000159.1 GCA_947481365.1 Bacteroidota bacterium
ATATGAAAAATAGAATCCTTTTTATGGCTGCACTTTTTATAGTTGGCACAGCAACATATTCTTTTAAAATTTTAGGAAACGAACCGTGGGTCGTTCCTGATAAATATGTAAAAATGGCGAATCCGGTTAAATCGGATGCTAAAACCATTAGCGCAGGAAAAAAATTATTTATAAAATATTGTGAAGATTGTCATGGTAAAAAGGGTTTAGGTGACGGGACAAAAGCTCCTGATTTAAAGACTCAACCTAAAGATTTAACAACTGCTACTTTTCAGTCTCAATCCGATGGTTCTATCTTTTATAAGATATCTGAAGGAAGAGGTGATATGCCAAAAAGCAAAAAAGATATTACCGACCCTGAAGACATTTGGACTGTTGTAAATTTTGTTCGTACACTTAAAAAATAACAGTCTCTTTTTCCTGATAAAAAAGGAAAATAGCATTCATCTTTTAAATAGAATATTATGAAATTGGAAAAAACCTTTTTGGCAAAATCAGTCCTCACTTGTGTAACGTTGTTGTTTACAACAATTGCTTTTGCTCAACACAGCACACCCTGGAATGTGCCCGAAACAGAAAAGTCAAAAAAGAATCTTTATGCATCTGATGCTTCTTCAATTGCCAGAGGAAAAAAAACATACAAAGCTGAATGTTTTCGTTGCCATGGTAAAGAAGGAAAAGGTGATGGCAGTGGTGCCGATTTGCTCGACAAACAGGTTGCTGATTTAACTTCAGATAAAATACAAAATCAAACTGATGGAGAACTTTTTTGGAAAATATCGGAGGGAAGAAAACCCATGCCACTTGCTAAGCATACATTAACTGATGATCAGCGTTGGGATATCATTAATTATATACGCACATTTAAAAAGAAATAATTTTTTATACTCTGTTATTGTGTCAATCAATAACATTTCAATTTGGCTTTTTTATAATAAATATATGTGTTTGAAATTGGATAAACCGGTGGGTTTATCCATATTTCATCACGTTTTCTGCTCCTGACTTAAATATTTTTTACAAATATTTCTTTCGTTTCTGATGATGCAAATTCGTGGTTGTGGTTGATGATAAATATTTTTTTGTTAAAAATCTTTCCCAAATATTTAATCATTTTTTGAGGTGGTGTGATAAAATCTTTATTACCTGCAATAAGTATTATTTCAATATTATTTTGGTTAACCAACTCCGAAAAAAGTTTAAAGTCTGTTAGCAGTTTTCTTTGTGCAAACCATGTTTTAAAAACGTTTTCTAATCTCTCCTTTCGGCAAATAAATTTTGAAGTAAAAACGTAAACAGAGCGATTAAGTATTTTTATTTTATGAAGAAATTTAACAAGCTTTAATAATGCTAAATTGTTTTTAATAAAATAACCAAACAACCACAAACCAATTGCTGTGTTCGTAGTAAAATTCAAAAATGTATTAAACTGAAATGTTGGTGGTGCAATCATGATAAAGCGTTCTATTCTTTCTGGAAATGTTCTTATCAAAGCCCTAGCCATACGTGCCCCCATGCTGTAAGAGCAAATCGAAAATTTTCGAGCAAACAACTGTTCCTGTTTGGCAATTCCAAGAACAATGTTTTTCATGTCCTCTTCAAAAAAATCTTCCTTTTCTTTCCATGCTGATTTTCCATGCCAAAAAAAATCAATCGCCAATATGGTATAACGTCCTGTTAATACCTCTTCATAATATTCATAACCCTGTCCGGTTTGTCCGTAACCATGAAAAGCAACAAGAACGGCATCGCCTTTTCCGAAACGGTAATATGAAATGATAGAGTTTTTATATGTAAAAAGGTTTTGCTGCATGTGTGCATAAAGATATAAAATTATCGGTTTATGTTGATTGCTTTTGCATAACAAATTGTTTTATCACAACTTTTATTCACAAACCACTCTACTTAAATATATTCGATTATTTTTGTCCAATTTTAAGCAATTCGGTGTTCACTTTTATCAAATCAATTACATGCCAAAAGATATTTCAATAAAATCAGTACTTATCATCGGAAGCGGTCCAATTATTATAGGACAAGCATGCGAGTTTGATTATTCGGGAAGTCAGGCTTCGCGCTCATTAAAAGAAGAAGGAATTGAAGTTTCGTTAATCAATTCAAATCCGGCAACCATTATGACAGACCCGGTTACAGCCGATCATGTTTATTTGTGGCCATTAACTTCTGAGAGTATTGAGAAGATATTGCAAGAACAAAAGATTGACGCGGTACTTCCTACAATGGGAGGACAAACAGCTTTAAATCTTGCCATCGAATGTGAAGAGTTGGGAATTTGGGAAAAGTATGGTGTGCGTATGATTGGTGTGGATACAAACGCGATTGAAACAACAGAAAATCGTGAAAAGTTCCGCCAAAAAATGATTGAAATTGGTATTGGCGTTGCTCCGTCACGCACTGCAAATTCGTTTTTGGAGGGAAAAGAAATAGCACAGGAAATTGGTTTTCCTTTGGTTATTAGACCTTCATATACTTTAGGAGGAACTGGCGGTGGTTTTGTTTGGAAAAAAGAAGAGTTGGATCATGCACTTCAACGTGGTTTATCAGCATCTCCAACACACGAAGTACTTGTTGAAAAAGCTGTGTTTGGCTGGAAAGAATACGAGTTGGAATTATTGCGCGACAAAAATGATAACGTAGCAGTAATTTGTGTGATAGAGAATTTTGACCCAATGGGAATACATACAGGTGATTCGATTACTGTTGCTCCAGCAATGACATTGAGTGATACATGTTACCAAAAAATGCGCGACATGGCAATTCTTATGATGCGCAGTATTGGTAATTTTAGTGGTGGTTGTAACGTACAGTTTTCGGTTAACCCCGATGATGAAAGTATCATTGCAATTGAAATCAACCCTCGTGTATCTCGCTCATCTGCGTTAGCTTCAAAAGCAACTGGTTATCCAATTGCAAAAATTGCATCGAAGCTCGCCATCGGATATCATCTTGATGAACTTAAAAACCCTGTTACCAAAACAACTTCGGCCTATTTTGAACCGGCACTTGATTACGTTATTGTAAAAATTCCTCGCTGGAATTTTGATAAATTTAAAGGTGCCGACAAAACGTTAGGACTACAAATGAAATCTGTTGGCGAGGTAATGGCTATCGGTAGAACGTTTATTGAAGCATTACAAAAAGCTTGTCAAAGCCTTGAAATAAAACGCAACGGATTAGGTGCCGATGGTTATCAAAGTCGTAAACTGGATGATATTTTAGAAAAACTTCAGCACCCTTCATGGGATAGATTATTTGCAGTAAAAGACGCTTTGAGTTTAGGTGTTCCCATTTCATCTGTAGAAAAAATCACCAAAATTGATCGCTGGTTTCTTACTCAAATAAACGATTTGGTGAGAATTGAAACTGATACCAGACGTTTTAATTTATCAAATATGCCAGCTGAATTAATGTTGGAATTAAAGCAAAAGGGATACAGCGATGTTCAAATTTCTTTTCTGTTAGGCTCAGATACCACTGAAGATGAAGTGCGCAATTTGCGTAAAGGAATGGGCATCATTCGTTCATATAAAACAGTTGATACCTGCGCTGCCGAATTTGCTTCGCCCACAAATTATTTTTACTCAACCTACGATGGCGAAAATGAAAGTGTGGTTAGTAATAGGAAAAAAATTATTGTGCTTGGCTCTGGACCAAATCGTATCGGGCAAGGAATTGAATTTGATTATTGCTGCACACATGGGCTGCTTGCTGCAAAAGAGTGTGGCTACGAAGCCATCATGTTAAACTGTAACCCCGAAACTGTTTCTACAGATTTTGATATGGCAGATAAATTATATTTTGAGCCTGTATTCTGGGAACATTTAATGGATATTATCGAGCACGAAAAACCTGAAGGTGTGTTGGTGCAACTTGGCGGACAAACAGCCTTGAAGCTTGCTAAAAAATTAAAAGAAAACGGAATAAAAATTATCGGAACAGATTATGAAAGCATGGACTTATCGGAAGACCGTGGTTCATTCTCTGATTTGCTAAAAGAATTGGAAATTCCATATCCTAATTACGGTGTTGCCGAAGATGCAGATGAGGCTATAAAAGTTGCTAAGGTTGTTGGGTATCCTGTGCTTGTGCGCCCTTCTTATGTATTAGGTGGACAAGGAATGAAAATTGTTATCAATGATGAAGATCTCGAAAAAGCGGTGATAGATTTATTGGGTGATTTGCCCGGAAACAGAGTGTTGATTGATCATTTTTTAGATAGGGCAGAAGAGGCGGAAGTTGATTTGATTTGTGATGGCGAAGATGTTCATATCATTGGAATGATGGAGCATATTGAGCCAGCAGGAATTCACTCTGGCGATTCGAATGCTGTGTTGCCACCTTTTAGCTTAAGCGAAAACGTGAAAAAGCAAATGGAAGATTATGCAATCAACCTTGCTTTTAAAATGAATATTCGTGGTTTGCTAAATATTCAATTTGCAATAAAAAACGAAAAGGTTTATGTAATTGAAGCCAATCCTCGTGCATCACGAACAGTTCCTTTTATTGCAAAAGCGTATCAAATTCCTTATATCAATATTGCTACAAAAGTGATGCTTGGCACTCATAAATTGAAAGACTTTACATTCGAAAGAAAGTTGGTTGGATTTGCCATTAAAGAACCGGTTTTTTCATTTGATAAATTTCCGGATGTAAATAAAGAGCTCGGACCGGAAATGAAATCAACGGGCGAAGCGATTAGGTTTATCAAAGATCTTCATGATCCGGTGTTCCGTCAGTGGACAAAAGAGAAGAGTATGTATTTGAGTAAATAGCAAAAAAAAACGCCTCAAAATTTGAGGCGTTTTTTATGTTTTATTTAAAGCTTATTTAAGCGAGCGAACGTAGTTCACAACAGCCCAAACATCTTTTTCATTTGGCATTTTCTTTTTAAATGATGGCATGTCTTTACGACCTTCATTTATTTTATAAAAGATTGAACCATCTGTTTGCTTTTGAAAAGCTGGTGTAGTAAAATCTCCGCATTCAGTTTCTAATTGTGCTGACTTAGGTCCATCACCTTTACCTTTTTTACCGTGGCATGATTGGCAATGTTCAACAAAAAGCGCTTTACCATCTGCTAATGATGCTGCATCTGATTTAACTGTATTTTTCATTGAGTTAAACTTTTCAGGTGCATCCCATGGTTTGTTAGGAAAAGTAAAAGAAACTAACATAGCGATTACAGCTATTGAACTTACTAATAATAATGATTTTGATTTTTTCATGTTTTTTTATCTGTTTTTTGATTTCAAAAATATAAGAATTATTTGTGTCTGCAACTTTTTAATCTTTCGTGTTAAAACCAATTTTCATTACTTTAACAATAACAACAATTAAGTAAATTAACACACCCCAAACAATTCCGATTACTGTATAGGCCATAAACAACAACCATACCGGTGTTCTAAAACGAGTAGAGAAGAGTGATCTCTTTTCGAAATCATTTGGCTTATCAATTTTTATGCCCCATGGAACTGTTTTTTCAATAATCAAATTTCCATATGCATCGTTGTCTTCAACTTTTGCAACAATTTTAATGTTTCCATTTTCATCTCCAGGTAACGCTTCTCTTTTAAACTCTGCAAGGAATTTACCTGTACTATCCGTTGTGTATGTTTGCTCTTTGCCCACAGTTAATACACTTGCGTGTCTGCAAACACCGGCTTTTGCCTCAACATCTTTTACGGCAACCCAGTTATTGTCTTTTAATTCCAACACAGTTACTGCAATATTCTTTACATCACCATCTCGCAAAGTGTCTATTAAAATTTTTGCTTTCGTAATCTCCATTTCACTGTTGCTTTCTTCATTTTCTTTTGTAGCTGCTGAAACTGCAATAAACTTATGTTTGGGTGACGAATCCCATAGTTGTTTTAGCTCTTTAGGAATTACGGCTACAGCATCTCCTGTAAGATTAGTGGTGACCTTCGCAATGATGTTCTTAGGAGATTCTTCATCCATATAAACATTCATAGCTACACCGCTAACCGCAAGAAGTTTTCCATCCACTTTCGTTTTTGTTTGAATGGTTAGGTACGGAATTTTATTGTTAAACATAAAGTAGCGAAAGCTAACTTTTAGTTTATTCTGAGCACTTGCCGAAAAACTTGCGGCAACAGTAAACAGAATGATTAATGCAATATTATTTAACTTCTTCATGATGGTGTTCTTGTTCTTCAATGGTTTCGTGAATAGGAATAATTGGAAGTATGCGAACAAAAAATGTCATTACAAGTAATGCTCCTGCGAGCGATCCACTTGTAATTGCCCATTCTTGCCAAGTTGGTACATAATGATGATAACTTTCAGGTACATCGGTCATTGGTAAAAACGGATGTAGTAATGTTGGTGTTACAATTAAAAAACGTTTACACCACGCACCAACAACAACTAACAATCCAGCAATAAACATCGGCAAAGGTCTTCTTCCTTTTTTAAACAGCAGAATAAAAATTGGTATCAACATACTACATGAAATGGCGAACCAAAATAATAATGCATAATGCCCAGCAAATAATTCTGTTAAATGCTCAGCTTCTGGTTTTTTCATTTTAAATGCCGGAACCAAATATTCGTTAATGTTAAAATACAAATAAAGCAAGGCAAGCATAATGAGTATTTTTCCCATCCTGTCGAAATGGTCAAGCGTGATGTACTTTTCGAGATTATATGCTTTTCTGAAAACATACATTGCAACCACTACTCCTCCTGCTCCAACTAAAAACGCTCCCGAAATAAAATACGCTCCAAAGTTTGTACTATCCCAACCTGGTCGGTATGTAGTTGCAAACAACCATGATGTAACTGTGTGAATACAAAATGCAACCGGAAT
>CANKGI010000160.1 GCA_947481365.1 Bacteroidota bacterium
GATTATCATACACAGATGACTCCGTATTTCAATACCTCGATTTGTTTAAAACTCAATCTCCAGTTGAAATGAGTTTGCATAAAATGTTGCCTAAAAATACAGCCATGTATTTGCAAACTTCGTATAGTGATTTTCCTAAATTTAGTGCTGATTTAACAGAGTATTTACAAGTTCACAAAAAGCTCGACAGTTACATTCATTATACAGATAGTTTAGAAAATAGATACAGCATTAATTTAGGCGATAACCTGATTGCTGTTTTAGGAAACGAAGCAATACTTGCAATGCTCGAACCAATGGGATCTGATTATGAAAAAGATCTTTTTGCTTTCATTAAAACAAAAAACAAAACCGCTGCCGAAGCACTTTTTAAAGGCTATGCAACTGCTATAGATAAAAGGGGAGAGCATGATTCACTTCCATTAACAACTTATAACGGTTATGCTATCGAACACTTACAATTAGGAAATTTTTTAAAGCAGTATTATGGCGAAATTTTTGAAAATATTAGTTCTCCTTATTACACTTTTATAAACGATGTGATTGTTTTTACAAACAATATCAATACCCTTAAAATGATTATTGATAACTATGCTTCAGGAAATACGTTTGATAAAGACGAACAGTACAAAAAGTTTTCTGCAAGCTCAGCGGCATCATCAAATATCAATTTCTTTTTTAGTCCGAACAGATGTTTTATGTTGCCTTCAGGATTTATTACCGATGATTTTTTAAGTGTAATGAACAGGTATCAATACGACTTTAAAAAATTCGAATACATATCAGTACAGTTTGCAAACACCAATAACAAAGCATTCTTTACGCATATCAATATTAAATATTCTCCTTCTTTTGCTGAAGATACCAGAATACTTTGGACAGTTAAAATCGACACTACTTTTGCTTCATCACCTGCAATGGTTTACAACTCTGCCACTAAACAAAATTGCATTTTGGTTCAGGATGTAAATAATGTTCTTTACTTCATTAATAATTCGGGAAATATATTGTGGAAGACCAAAATTTCGGGAAAAGTAATCAGTAATTTTACTCAAATTGAACCGCAAAAAAATGGTAAAACATATTTCTTGTTTAATACGGATAAACAAGCTTGCCTGATAGATGAAAATGGAAGTAATATGAGTGGTTATCCTGTAAAATTTCCAGGAACAGCAACAGCTTCGTTAAGTATTTTTGATTTTAAAGGCGACAGTAATTATCAATTTTTTGTACCACTTGATAACAATAGAATAATGGGTTATCAAATTGGTGGAAAACCAATTTTGGGATGGTAACCAAAAACAATTGACGAAAAGATTTCTGCTAAAATTGCTTCTATTCGAATCAAATCCGAATCGTATATTTTAGCAACAGGTTTAAAAGGAAATTTACTCATGTACTCTTTAAAAGGCGAGCGAATTAAACAAGAAACAGGATTCGTATTAAATCCAACTGTTCAAATATTTACATCGGTTATTGATTCTGCAAATGCGTTTGTTGCATTAACTGATACGAATAGTATTTTCAATATTTTCTCCATTGATTCAACACTAAAACTTGCTACCAATCAAACATACAAATTATCAATTCATCCAGAGTATGTTCAGGCTGTGATGAATGATTTAACAAAAGATTGGATAGTGCTTTCAGGTGATAAAAAAGAGTTCTCTGTTTTTGATAAAGCAAATCATAAATCGTTTTCAATTCCAGTTGTCGATTCAATATTTTCTCGTCCGTTTTTAAACAACACAGTATCAGGTGATATCATGATTGGATATACTAGCAAATCAACCAATAAAATAAATTGGTATACCAAGCAAGGTACCGAGTATCCTTCATTTCCGATAGATGGGTCATCAACATTCTGTGTTGGAAATTTGATGATGAATGGTGGAAATTATATTGTTTCGCAGGATAAATTCAATAATGTACTACTGATAAAATTGAAATAATTTATAGGCTGTCATGGCCTTGCTGAAAAAAAATTACCTATATTCGGCATTACATTATGAAGCCAGGTTTTAAAAGCAATTTTAAATTTCTTTTGTTCGCATTTGTTCTTATTACAACAGCATGTGTTAAGGATACGATTTCTCAACTTGAGGGAATAAATTCAGTTGAAGTAAATCCACAATTATCGATACCACTTGTGAATGATAAGATGACGATAAAAGATTTGTATAAAACTTATGCAAGTCAAGCAAATATTATAGAAGGCAGTGATAAATTTTTGTCATTTCTTTTCGAGTCAGGAGATACATTACCGCAAAAACAGTTTATCACAATACCGCCTGTAGCCATTGCCTATAACATGAACATGGATCAGAATGCAATTAATGCATTTAACGCACTCGGTACACTATCTAACTCGATTACGAATAATGCGCCATTTACAGCTACCAATAAAGAACGATTAAAAAAGATTGGTGTTAAAATCGGGAACATTTCCGTTTCGATAAGTTCAGCGTTTAAACATAATTTATCTTTAAAAATCACCTATCCTAGTATTACCAAAAACGGAGTTGCATTGGTTGATAATATCAATTTAAATTATACCGGAACATCACCAATTGTTGTAAATAAAACACTCGACCTTGTGGGGTATGATATTGATATGACTACAGGAACAAATGGGTATAATGAAATTCCATACAAACTCGATTTTACACTTACTAAAATTGCTGGAAGTACAACATCTTTAAGCGACCAGTTACAAATTAATGAGAATGTAAACATTGTTGATTATTCATATATCCAGGGATATTTAGGGAAGTTTACGGTAATTGATGTCAGTTCATCTCAAGCTTTTGAAATCTTTAGAAGAGAATCGGATGGAAATGTTTTTATACGCAATCCTCGAATTATTCATAAATTAAATAACAATATTACCGCACCCATCACTGCTAAAATTTCAAACTTATCAATCGAAACAGGTAATGGTTCAAGCTATCCAGTAAATGTTAATTTATATAAAGATACTTTCACATTGGCTTATCCCAATATCAATCAAAAGGGGCAATTAATTTATAGCGAATACAAAATAGATTCTTCAAATTCTAACATAGCAACAGTATTTAGCAGAGCTCCTCAATCGTTTTTCTATTCCTTAAATTTTATTGCCAATTATAACGAAAACGTTAACGAGGATAATTATTTAACAGATAATAATAAATTTTATGTAACAACGGATGTTGAGTTGCCTATTGAAATTAAAATACTCGATTATACTGTTAGAGATACAGGAGCTTTATCGATGACAGCAATTGATAATAATTTAGTTCTAGATTGGGCTAAAGTTACCGGAAGCTTCCAAAATTATTTTCCGATTAGTTCAACTTTGCAATTTTATTTCATTAAAGATGATACGATAAATGGCGTACGTTCATTTAAATATATTGACAGTTTGTATGCGGAGCAAATTAGTATTCCTTCTGGAACAGTAGATGCAAATGGCAAAGTGTTTTTGCCTTCATCGGTTATAAATAATACAATTATGACTGGCGAGCGTTATGCCAATTTATGTAAAACAGCTAATAAATATGTGCTTTTGGCAAAGATGCATACCGCAGAATACTTGGGTAATTATCAATGGGTAAAAGTTTATTCCGATCAAACGCTATCATTCAAATTAGGTGTTGAAGTAAAAGGTACTTATAAAGCAAAATTGAAATAACGAAATCATGTTCAAAAAGAAACTGATAACATATTTTATTTTTGCAGGCATATCAATAAACCTTTTTGCTCAAGGTGATTTAACGCTTTATCAATTAAGAAATCTAAATCAGTCATCATATTTAAATCCAGCATTTTTTTCTGATTACAATACATCTTTAGGTTTGCCGGTTTTCTCCGGAATAGCTGTTGGTGTTCAGTTAAGCGGTTTTGATTTAAATACTGTTTTTAACAGCAGAACATCCGATTCTCTTGTTAATTTAGGTAATTTTTATTCGGCAATAAACAGTAAGTTTTTTGGTGCCAAGTTATTTCAGCAAACAGATTTATTTCATTTTCGTCAGCAATTTGGGCACTATCAAATAGGATTAAACATTGGTACTAAAACCAATTGTAACGCATTAATTTCAAAAGAGTTTATTGGTTTTGCAGCAAATGGAAACGCTGCTTTTGCTGGGCAAAATATGAGCTTTGATGGAAATGATATTCAAGTTTCGTCATACGTTGAAACAGGTTTAAGTGTAGCACGCGAGTTTGAAAGATTTACAGTTGGTGCTCGTGTAAAACTGCTAAACGGAATTGCAAATGTTTCTTCAAGTGGATTTGCAATGAATTATCAAACAGGTGCCATATCAACTGATCCAACAATTGTAACACTTGGTGGAACAATGAATAGTTGTGGCTTGCCTTATTTGCAGGATTCAATTAACGGAGTAAAAAATCAAGATTCAACATTTAACTTTAGCAACATAAAACCATTTAGCAATGTTGGTGTAGCTTTCGATTTCGGAGCAACTTATAGGGTTTCACCAAGGTTTAATATTCATGCTTCTGTTATCGATTTGGGCTCAATCAAATGGACGAGCCATGTGTATAATTACAATTTAAATTCGGTAAACATTACTTACGCAGGTTTGTCGTACAACCAAATTAATGATTCGGCAACAAAGCAACAATACACTGATAGTTTGAAGAATTTGATTCGTACAAAATCATCTAACAATGCTTATTCAACTCCGCTTACCACGAAAATTATTTTTGGTGCCGAGTATGATGTAACTTTTCGTGATAGGCTCGGGCTCTTAATTCAGTTTCAGTATTTTTCGGGAACATTTTTCCCTTCATATACTTTTAGTTACAATCGCAAAGTTGGAACAAACTGGGACATAGCTGCCAATTACAGTTATTACAACAATTCATTTTCAAATCTCGGAATCGGAACATCAGTTAAATGGGGAGCATTTCAGATGTATATCATTCAAGATGATATTCTCATGTATATCAATCCAAACGATATGCGAACAGCTTACCTTCGTTTTGGTTGCAACATGGTTTGGGGGCAACATAGGCCACGACCAAGGTTTTAGTTAATAAAATTTAATCTAATTTTGGCACAAATCACTTCAAAAAATTGTTTAGGTTTGCCAACGTTTTTACAAAAAGAGTTAATAGAAAATGAAAAAAATTCTGATAGCAAATCGTGGTGAGATTGCTTTGCGTGTAATGCGCACGGCAAAAGAAATGGGTATAAAAACCGTTGCAGTTTTTAGTGAAGCCGACAGAAAAGCATTGCATGTTCGTTATGCCGATGAGGCAGTTTGCATTGGTCCTGCAGCATCATCACAATCGTATTTAAAAATGGATACGATTATTGATGTGGCTAAAAAACTGAAAGTTGATGGCATACATCCGGGATATGGTTTTTTAAGTGAAAATGCCGAGTTCGCACAAAAGGTAAAAGATGCCGGAATGATTTTTATTGGCCCAACTGCTGATGCCATGCGGGTTATGGGAAGCAAGCTTGGAGCAAAACATGCTGTCGAGAAATTTAATGTGCCTATGGTTCCCGGAACCAAGGATGCCATTTCGGATATTAACGAAGCCAAAAAAGTTGCCATTAAAATTGGTTATCCTGTTTTGATTAAAGCTTCTGCCGGTGGTGGTGGAAAAGGAATGCGTGTGGTTGATGATGAGAAAGATTTTGAAGAACAAATTAAGTTAGCTCAAAACGAAGCTCGTTCGGCTTTTGGTGATGATGCTGTTTTTATCGAAAAATATGTTGCCGCTCCTCGTCATATCGAGTTTCAAATTTTAGGTGATAATCATGGAAATATTGTTCACCTTTTTGAGCGTGAATGTTCTATTCAACGCAGACATCAAAAGTTGGTTGAAGAAGCTCCTTCATCATGCTTAACTCCAGAGGTAAGACAGAAAATGGGAGAGGCTGCAGTGAATGTCGCAAAAGCATGTAACTATACAGGAGCAGGCACTGTAGAGTTTTTGGTTGACGAAAAACTGAATTATTATTTCCTCGAAATGAACACCCGTTTGCAAGTTGAGCATCCGGTTACCGAACAAATTTTAGGACTCGATTTGGTGAAAGAACAGATACGAATTGCAAGAGGAGAGAAGCTCGGTTATTCGCAAAGCGATTTGCAAATTCGTGGTCATGCAATTGAGTTACGTGTGTGTGCCGAAGATCCATCAAATAATTTTTTACCTGATATTGGTAAACTAAAAACATACAAAATTCCGCAAGGTTACGGAGTTCGAGTTGACGATTCGTTTGAAGCAGGAATGGAAATTCCAATTCATTACGATCCGATGATTGCTAAACTCATTACGTTTGGAAAAGATAGAAATGAAGCGATTCAAAAAATGATTCGTGCCATCAGCGATTATCACATTACAGGAATTGAAACTACTTTATCATTCGGAACATTTGCTATGCAACACGAAGCATTTGTGAGCGGAAATTTTGATACAAAATTTATCGATAAGTATTTTAAACCCGAAGCTTTGGCACACTCGGCAAACTATACCGAAATAGCTGCCATTGCTGCATCAACCGTGTTTAGCGCTAAAAGAAATAAGCGAGTTACCGATACCAAAATACAAAATACTGAAGGTGCAAACTGGAAGAAAAATAGAAAGAGTTTTTAATGTCGCTTAATTCTCAAAACTTTTATATTTGAGTGATGAAAAAATCTTTCAAACTTTTAACGTTACTTCTTTTATTTTCTCATATTTCATTTGCTCAGATTCCTAAAATTGGCAAACCCGATTTGCTCGATATAGCTTGTTGGAATATTGAATGGTTTGGTGATGTTACCAACGGACCATCAAATGAA
>CANKGI010000161.1 GCA_947481365.1 Bacteroidota bacterium
AATTTCATATAAAGTAACAGTGGGACCGATGGTTGCCGATATCTTCTTAATTCCGATGTTGTAATTCTTCAGCGTTTCAACAATCATATTTGTTTTTGCCTGAAGCTCTTCACTTTCAACAGTACCTTTTACATCACCGTAATCATTAAGTAAATCGAGATTTGGAAACTGATAATTCGAAAAATCTAAAGTTGGGTCGTACTCCGAATCCAATGAACCGTATTCGGGTTTATCTATTTTTTCAATCAGTTCTTCTTCAGGTGTTTCTTGTACTTCTAATACCAATCCACTATTAGTAGCAAGCGTAGATGCACCTAATACTGAAGCTGCAATAATTGGTATCGGAGAAATAATTATTTCTTCAGGTTCACTTTTCTCTTCAATTATTTCTTCGTTTTTTTTTAAGTCCTCCGTATCTTCAACTGCTAGGTCGTTACTTTCACTAAGTGTTAAGTCGAGAAGCGAACCTTCAATTGTATTTTCTTTAATTACAAAATCATCAGGATTAAGCGTTTCGCTTTCATGTGCTTGTGCTTCATCAATAAAAACAGGTGGAGTACTATTATTTTCTTCTCCAGCTTTTTCGGGCAAAGGTTTTGGCTCATAAAATTTGATATTAAATACCGCAACCATAAAAACCAACAAATAGCATATCAAAAACAAAGCAACACCAATCGTTCCTATTAATCCTTTTAAATATAAAAATCCAAAATGGCCGAAAGTTCCACCAAGTATTTGCATGGTATCGGTAAAAATTGTTCCGAGTGAAAGCGACAGCCATATCAAAACAAAAAATGAATACTTCAATGTTTTGATAATTTTAATCGGCTCAAGTGATGTAAGCAGTTTTATTCCTAACGCAATGGAAATGATTACAAAACAATACGAGGCAACACCAAACCCTTTATACATGCATATGTATGCAATCCATGCACCTAATTTACCTAATAAATTTTCGGCAGCATCTGGTTCTATGGTTCCAAACATATCCCAGGTTAAATTTTCAACCAAACTTTGATCAGCTTGCCAACTAAATAGAAATGAAGTGAAGGCTATCAACATAAAGCTCGAGCCTAGGGTTAATATTAAACCTACAATTTTATGCAAACGTTCGTCTTTAATAAAATCGAATCGACCTTTCTGTTCTGGCTTCAATTCTACTTCCTTCTCAACAAAATCTTGTTGTACTTCGTCAACTGAGCTTAATTTATTTTGTTTTGTTTTTGCCATTAATTATAGCAAAATTAATTTTCGCTAAAATTAAATTTAAATAAGTTACCCACCTTTTAACACTTGTACTAAAAAATGATTTAACACGTCTGTTATTTTTATGTATCAGATATGTGCTTATTTTCGTATCTCAAAAAAAAACAAAATAAATTATGGAAATCAGCTTAGCATTTTTTCTGGAGGTTTTAAAATTCATTCTTCCGTCAATCGTAATATTTCTGATGTTTTATTTTATGCTTAAAACATTTTTTGACCATGAGAACGAAAAGCGTGAAAAAGAAATAAAAATAGAGAAAACAAAACTTGTAACTCCTGTAAAACTACAGGCATACGAAAGATTGGTTATATTAATGGAACGAATTACCCCAAACCATTTAATATTTAGAGTGAGCCAGCCTGGTATTTCGGCATCACAGCTTAAAATAGATTTAATTCAAGATATCAATAATGAATACAACCATAATGTTTCACAACAAATTTATGTTTCGTATCAAGCATGGCAAATGGTAAAAATTGTTAAAGAAGAAATGATAAACATAATCAATACTGCTTATGGAAGTCTTGGCCCAAATGCTGTTGGAATCGATTTAAGCAAAGCCATTTTTGAGCATTTGATTCAAATGGAAACAATTCCATCTAACAAAGCACTCGAATTTCTTCGTAAAGAATTTCAATTGATTTTCAATTAAATTTAAATATGCCGCATTTGGAACATAATTTGTTAACTCAACAGTCTTAATCCTAAATCCTATGTCAAAAATAAAATTAACATTTCCTATAATCATCATGCTAATGATGAGCTCATGTGCTCATAAAATTACCCGCATCGACCCTTCAAAACAAATTGATTTGAGTGGAAGATGGAACGATACCGACTCAAAACTTGTAGCCGATGAGATGATAAAAGATGCATTGCAACGACCATGGAGTGGGAATTTCACAGCTAAAGCAAATCGTAAACCTGCAGTTATCGTAGGAAGTATCAAGAATAAAACGGATGAACATATCGATCCAAATATTTTTATAAAAAACCTGGAGATTGCCTTTATTAATTCTGATAATATTTCTGTGGTACAATCAGGAGCGCAAAGAAATGAACTTCGTGATGAACGTAATGACCAGCAACAATTTTCATCGGAAGAAACCCGCAAACAATGGGGAAAAGAAAAAGGCGCTGATTTTATGCTGAATGGAGTCATCTCATCAATTATCGATCAGTATAAAAATCAGAAAACGGTAACCTACCAAATTAATATTGAACTTACCGATTTGGAAACCAATGAAAAAGTGTGGATTGGCGAAAAGCAAATCAAAAAATTCATTAAAAATTAATTTTAGCATTTTGTCTGAAACCAAAGCCGGATGTTGTTTTTAAAAAAACACACAGCTCTTCTATATCTGTTTGTTCTTTCAATTTTTATTGCAGGATGCGCTACCTATTATGAAAAAAATGAACAGTTAATGAATGCTGTTTATTCGGGGAAACTTGATGTCGCTGAATCTGTTCTTAATGACCCTGCTCTTGAAAAAGAAAAGAAAAATATTCTGCTTTATTATTTTAACAAAGGCACAGTATTATGGATGAAAGGCAATGCCATCGAAAGCAATAAGTATTTCCAACTTGCTGATTTTTACATTGAAGATTTTCAAAAAAATTACGCAGCTACAGCAATAAGTTTTTTTACAAACCCAAATATTGAACCATATAATGGTGAAGGCTTTGAGCAACTAATGATTCATTATTACTCAACATTAAATTATATCGACCTCGGTCAACTTGATGAAGCATTGGTAGAATGTAAGAGAATGCAAAGCAAACTCACCAAGATTACTGATTTCTATAACGGAAAAAATAAATACAAACGAGATGCTTTTGTACATAATTTAATGGGAATCATTTATGATGCACAAAAAGATTACAATAATGCATTTATCGCTTATCGAAATGCTTACCAAATTTACAAAGAAGATTATGGACAAATGCTTGGCACACCAGTGCCTCAACAATTAAAAAAAGACATTATCCGTACTGCATATTTAACTGGTTTTTATGATGATGTAACAAAATATGAGAGTGAGTTCAAATTAAAATATGAAGCAGAAAAAAAAGAAAATGGTGCGCTCGTGTTTTTCTGGAACAATGGTCTCGGTCCAATTAAAGATCAATGGAGTATAAACTTTGCTGTTATTCCTCTAGGTAATGGTTGGGTGAGATTTTATAATGCAGAATTAAATATGTCTATTCCTTTTTATGTAGGTGAAGACGAGAATAAAAAAAACAACTTATCAGCACTGAAAATAGTACGGGTTGCTTTTCCTAAATACATTTCAAGACTCCCCTTATATAAAAAAGCAAAATTGAGTTGCGATAGTTTAGCTATATATAATTACCTTGATGTAGCCGAAGATATCAACGCAATTGCATACCGCTCGCTTGACGACAGAATGTTGAAAGAACTGGGAGAAGCATTGTTAAGGGTTGCCTTAAAACAAGCAGCCGAAGAAGCTGTTAGAAAACAAAACGAAGGACTTGGCGTAGCTTTAAGCATAATTAATGCTGTTTCCGAACAAGCAGACACAAGAAATTGGCAGCTATTGCCCTACTCCATCAATTACACCCGAATAAGTTTACCACAAGGGAATAATAAAATAACGCTTACAACTAGTAATGAAGACAATTCTGTAAAAGAAGATAACCAATTTTATTTCCCAATAAAAAAAGGTGAAACATCTATTGGAAGTTTTCAAACTTTACAATTTGCTGGTTTCAAATAAACTTAAGCAAATCTATTTCCAACCCAAACAAATCTTTTTACAATATACTCAGCATTTACGAATCCGGCATTTCCGGCAGCATTTCCGCCAGTAACATGTAAATCACTAAATGCAGCATGTGAGTTAATCAATGCTGCCCCTGTAAAATTAAAAGAAACTGGAGTAAATACTTCATTCATTTCTTCTTCAATCTTGCTCATTACATCGGTGTCTGTAGAATATGCCCCACATGTAATTGCACCTTTATCTAAAATTAATTTTTTAGCTAACGAAATCGAATCATCTACATTATCAGTTTTAATTACAAAAGCTATAGGTCCAAAACATTCGTTCCCGAAAATCTCTACTTGAGACCTATCAACCTCAATAACTATAGGTGTAGCTATTCTAGCATCAACAAATTCTTCATTATTAATATGCTTCGACTCTAACGCAATTTTACCTCCAATGTTTTTTATTGATACCACTCTCTTCATAGTGATATCAGATTGTATCGCACCAAGAGTTGCTGCTCCAGCTTTTGGATTGTCAACTAATCCTGTTATCGAATCGGTTAATAATTTGACAGCATCCTCATATGGAACTATTCCATCGTTTGTTTTTACACCATGTTTTGAAATAAAAATATTTTGAGGAGCGGTACACATTTGTCCCGAATAAAGTGAAATTGATAAGGCAATATTTTGCATTACACTTTTTAAATCAACTACTGAATCAATTATTACAGAGTTAACCCCAGCCTTTTCAGTAAATGTAGTTTTATTCTTAAGAGATTCGATATAACTACCAAATACACTTCCTCCAGTGTAATCAATCAATTTCACACTTTCATGCTCTGCCAATTCTTTAGTTATGGGCTTATCAATTGTATCAACAGCCAATTGAACAGTATTTATATCAATATTATTTTCACTAAGCACTTTTTGGATTTCGGCAACTACAATTGCAATTGGTAACACAGCTTTTGCATGAGGTTTCACAATTGTGGCATTACCTGTAATAAGATTTGCAAATAACCCTGGGACAGTATTCCATATAGGAAAAGTTGAACAACCTATAACTAATCCTATTCCTTTTGATATTGCTTTAAAGTTTTTATGAATCTTCAATTCATACTTACCTAATGGTTTGATCCAGTCTACTTCATTAACATATTTTGTAAGTTGTATATAACCTTCTATTACTGCTTCTAAAGCTCTGTCATTTGAATGAGGACCTGATGCTTGAAACGACATCATATATGATTGTCCTGTTGTGTGCATTGTTGCATAGGTAATATCAAAGAATCTTGATTTAATCCTTTCTAAAGCCTCAATCAATAAACCAGTTCTCGCTTCAACAGAAAGCTTATTCCATGATTTATTAGCAAATTGAGCATTTGTAATTAATGTTTCTACATGATATGCAGGGTATTTTACACCAATACCCATTTGTAAAAAAGGAGAAACTTCTTCACCTATATAAACGTCTGACTTAGCTTGCAATAATTCATCAAAATTATTATTCATTGTTTTGCTGATATAATTTCTTGCATTCTGATCAGCATCTTCTTGATATAATTTTGGCGATTCAGGGTAAATAGTGAAATAATTACGTTGTCCTAAAGCCTTAATGGCTTCTTCAATTTTTGATTTGTGATGATTAAATAACTCCATTCCAATAAAAATAAGGAAACAAAAGTATTCGAAATGCACGAATAATCCATTCAAATTAAGGTGTCAGAATAATAATTGATATTTTTTTTTAAACATAAACCATTGAGAGATAAACAGAAGATTCGATTATAAAAATTATTGTTAAACATTTTTTTAAAATAACTTGTAGGATTTAAAAACTCACTTACCTTTGCCACCCCTTAAGAAAGAAACAAAAAAAGGAATCGTTCTGAAAAGTAAGTTTTAAAAAAAAAGAAAAATATTTCTTGCAATAATTAAAAACTCTCTTACCTTTGCGACCCCTTATAGAAAAGGGAATAACATTTAAATATCATCCGAAAGGATAAATTGATATAAAGTTCTTTGAAGTTTTGAAATAGCGGACCTTTGTTTAATTACAAAGTTTCAAATCCTAATAATAGTCATTTTCAAATAATCTTTTACTATGAAGAGTTTGATCCTGGCTCAGGATTAACGCTAGCGGCAGGCATAATACATGCAAGTTGAACGGGATTAGTTGTAGCAATACGACTATGAGAGTAGCGCACGGGTGCGTAACGCGTATGCAACCTGCCTCCAACTGGGGAATAGCCCCTCGAAAGAGGGATTAATACCGCATAAAATAGTGAATAGGCATCTATTTACTATTAAAACTACGGTGGTTGGAGATGGGCATGCGTGACATTAGCTAGTTGGTAGGGTAATGGCCTACCAAGGCTACGATGTCTAGGGGGTCTGAGAGGATGTCCCCCCACACTGGTACTGAGATACGGACCAGACTCCTACGGGAGGCAGCAGTAGGGAATATTGGTCAATGGGCGAAAGCCTGAACCAGCCATGCCGCGTGCAGGATGACTGCCCTATGGGTTGTAAACTGCTTTTGTACGGGAAGAAACCTCACTACGTGTAGTGAGTTGACGGTACCGTGAG
>CANKGI010000162.1 GCA_947481365.1 Bacteroidota bacterium
GGAAAATAAAAACAAATATTGGAAAGGAATTGAAGAGTTAGAAAACAACGCTGAATTTCTTTCAAACAAAAAGAACGAATTTAAAACTGGAGTACCTTTAGAAGAAGCGTTTACCGATAATGATGGTGACCTCTCTTCGAACAGACGCGATTTCTTAAAATATTTCGGATTTGGAATTTCTGCAGTTGCGCTTGCTTCTTGTAATAAAGCTCCTGTTAAAAATGTCATTCCTTATATTGTTAAACCCGAAAACATTACTCCAGGTATTCCAAATTACTATGCATCTACTTGCGCAGCCTGTGCTGCCGGATGTTCGGTATTGGTAAAAACCCGTGAAGGTCGTCCGATTAAGATTGAAGGAAACGAAGAGTCGCCTTTATTTAAAGGTGGTGTTTGTGCAAGCGGACATGCCAGTTTACTTGGATTATACGACAATGAAAGATTCCGTAATCCTAAAATGGACGGAAACGATTCTGAGTGGAATACCATCGATTCAAAAGTTAAAGAAGGTTTATCAAAATCAAAAAACATACGTATTGTTTCGGGTACAATAAATAGCCCATCTACAAAAAAGGCTATTGCCGAATTCACTAAAAAATATCCCAACACTAAACACATTGCCTACGAAGCTTCATCAAACTCAGCGATGATTCAGGCAAACAAAAAATCGTTTGGGAAAGAAGTAATTCCTGGTTACCGATTTGACAAAGCAACTGTAATTGTAAGTTTTGGTGCCGACTTTTTAGGAACTTGGATTTCTCCTGTTGAATATACAAAACAATGGGTAACTAACAGAAAAGTTAGCAACGAAAAACGTGAAATGAGTCGTCATATTCAGTTCGAATCAAACCTTTCATTAACAGGTTCGAATGCAGATGTGCGTATACCTATTAAGCCAAGTGCCGAAGGTGTTGCTTTAATCAGTTTATACAATAAAATAGCAACAATGGCTGGAGCTCCTCTATTGAGTGGTGCTCAAAACGTTGAGTTTGCTGTTAACATGATTGAAAATTCTGCCAAAGAATTATGGGCAGCAAAAGGAAAATCACTTGTTGTTTCGGGTTCGAATAATTTAGATGCACAACTGCTTGTTAATGCGATAAACAGTTTACTCGGAAATATTGGAACTACCATTGATTTTGATAACTACTCAAATCAACATCAGGCTGATGATGCTGCATTCGAAGCTTTTGTTACGGAAATGAATAATGGCTCTGTTGATGCAGTTATATTCTACAATTCAAACCCTGTTTACAGCTATTATAACGCTAAGAAATTATCAGAAGGTTTGAAAAAAGTTGCACTTACCGTTTCTACATCAGCTGCTGCTGACGAAACAAGTGCACTTTGTAAATACCAAACTCCGGATAGCCATTATTTAGAATCGTGGAATGATGCTGAACCAAAAGTGGGTTATTATGGTTTAACACAACCAACCATTTCAACGGTTTTCAATACACGTCAGGTTCAAGATAGTTTGCTAAAATGGTCGGACAATAGCACTGATTATTATACATTCATCAGAAACAATTGGAAAGAAACTGTATTTGCAGGTCAACTTTCATTTGATGCAACATGGAATAAATCATTACATGATGGATTTTATGCAACTACTGAAAAAACAGCAAGTTCATATCCACTTTCAGGATTGCCAAACGAAGTTGTAAATGCTGCTTATGGCTCATATACTTCATCAAAAGATAAATTAGAAATTAACCTCTATTCAAAAGTAGGCGTTGGAGATGGTACACATGCAAACAATCCTTGGTTACAAGAATTACCTGATCCAATTTCGAAAGTATGTTGGGATAATTATGCTACGATTGGCAAAGTAACTGCCGATAAATTTAATTTGAAAGATGGCGATGTTGTTAAAATAACAACCAAAAACGGTTCTCTCGAAAAAGTCCCGGTATTGGTTCAACCAGGTCAGGCTAACAATACTATTTCAATTGCAATTGGATACGGAAGATCGACTGGAAAAGTTTCAAAAGATGTAGGAAGAAATGCTTACCCGATTGTTTCTTTCAATAATACTTTCAATTATCAATCAAGTGAAGTAAATATTGAGAAAACCGGAACTCATTATGAGTTACCTCAAACACAAACACACCATACCATTGAAGGTCGTTCACTTATTCGTGAAGCATCTTTAAATGAATACATAAAAGATACTAAAGCTGGTAATCACGAAAAAGCACATATCATTACTTTGTGGGCTGAACGTGATTCAAAAGGACACAAATGGGGAATGGCTATCGACTTGAACGCATGTACAGGTTGTGGTTCATGTGTGGTGAGTTGTAATGCTGAAAACAACGTTCCTGTTGTAGGAAGAAAAGAAATCTTAAATGCACGTGAAATGCATTGGATTCGTATCGACAGATATTACAGCTTTAAAGATAAAGACGGAAAAGTTACTACTAAAGAAAAAGAATACGATAAGGCATCAACTGGTGCTGATTTCGAAAATGTAAAAGTTACTTTCCAACCGGTAATGTGTCAGCAATGCGGACATGCCCCGTGTGAAACTGTTTGTCCGGTATTGGCTACAATACACAGCACCGAAGGTTTAAACCAAATGGCTTATAACCGTTGTGTTGGTACCCGCTATTGTGCAAACAACTGTCCATATAAAGTTAGACGTTTCAATTGGTTTAAATATCGTGAAAACGATGAGTTTGATTTTAACTATAACAACGATCTTGGAAGAATGGTTATCAACCCTGATGTTACTGTTCGTTCACGTGGTGTTATGGAAAAATGTTCATTCTGCGTTCAACGTATACAGGCAGGTAAACTTACCGCTAAAATGGAAAACAGAACCATGAAAGATGGTGATGTAAAAACTGCATGTCAACAATCATGTCCAGCAAATGCGATTGTATTTGGAGATATGTTTGATGAAAACAGTGAAATTTCTAAACTTCAAAATAACGACAGAAGTTATGTAATGCTCGAAGAGTACGACATCAAACCTTCGGTTTCCTATTTCACTAAAATTAGAAATGTGAATGAAGCAATTGCTGGTGAGTTCAAAGGAAAAACTGAAGAGCATCATAGCGAAGAGCATAAAACTGAAACTGTAGAACATCATTCATAACTAAAAAATAATTCGTCCCGAGCAATCAGGATTAACACGTAAATAAATTAATCATTATGTACGAATCTCCGATAAGAGAAAAATTAATTTTAGGCGGCAAAACGTATCACGATATTTCAAGTGATATATGCAGGCCTTTAGAAAACAAAGCATCAAAAGGCTGGTGGATTGGTTTCACTTTATCAGCAATTGTACTTGCCGTTTGGATTTATGCAACCACATACACCATGCTAGTTGGTATTGGAGCTTGGGGTTTGAATAAAACGGTAGGTTGGGCATTTGATATTACCAATTTCGTATTCTGGGTAGGTATTGGCCACGCAGGAACGTTGATTTCGGCAGTGTTATTATTGTTCCGCCAAAAATGGCGTATGTCAATTAACCGTTCTGCAGAAGCGATGACCATTTTTGCGGTAATTTGTGCTGCATCGTTTATCGTTTCTCACATGGGTCGTCCGTGGGTTGCTTATTGGCCGATTCCACTTCCAAATGCTTTTGGTTCGTTATGGGTTAACTTTAACTCTCCACTTGTTTGGGACGTGTTTGCAATCTCTACCTATTTCTCTGTATCACTTGTATTTTGGTATGTAGGATTGATTCCTGATATCGCAACAATTCGCGACAGAGCAACTACAAAACTTCGCAAGTTTATGTACAATTATTTTTCAATGGGATGGAATGGTTCAACTAGAGCATGGCACAGATATGAAATGATCAGTTTGATTCTTGCTGGTATTTCAACTCCACTGGTATTATCGGTTCACTCAATTGTATCAATGGACTTTGCTACTTCGTTGGTACCAGGATGGCACACTACCATCTTCCCTCCTTACTTTGTTGCTGGTGCAATTTTCTCTGGATTTGGAATGGTGCTTACACTTTTAGTTGTAGGTCGTGTGGTTTTAAAACAAGAAGAATACATAACATTAGAACACCTTGATGCGATGGCTAGGATAGTGATGCTAACAGGAACCATGGTAGGTTTAGCATACATCACTGAATTTTTCGTTGCTGCATATTCAGGTGTTGAATATGAACAATACGCATTTATCAATCGTGCAACCGGACCATACTGGTGGGCATATTGGACAATGATGAGTTGCAATCTTTTAGCACCTCAAGTGTTTTGGATTAAGTGGGCAAGATCAACTCCTTGGTTCTTGTTTGTCATGTCAATCATTGTAAATATAGGAATGTGGTTCGAGCGATTTGTTATTATCGTTACTTCATTACACCGTGATTTCTTACCTTCAAGTTGGACAATGTATGCACCAACAATTACTGAAGTTTCCATTTTGATTGGTTCATTCGGATTGTTCTTTACTTTATATTTCTTATTTGTACGATATCTTCCAACCATAAATATGACTGAACTAAAATCAATTTTAGTATTGAAAGACAGCAAACATTCACACGATAAATCTGAGAAAGGAGAAGCACACCATGGATAATAAAATGCTTCTAGGAGTTTATGATAATCCAGATACAGTTCTCGAAGCAACCGAGAATTTGATTAAAAGTGGATATGATATTAAGGATGTTTATACACCATTTGCAGTTCATGGATTGGACAGAGTGATGGGTATTAAAAGAACAAGACTATCAACAGCAGCATTTGTTTTTGCTATGATAGGAATTGCTTCTGCATTAACATTAATGATTTACACTTCAGTTGTAGATTGGCAAATGAATATTGGTGGCAAACCATCGTTTCATATTCCTACATATATTCCTATCACTTTTGAGTTAGGTATTTTGTTTACCGCATTCGGAATGGTTTCTTGTTTCTTTATTGTAAACAGAATGTTCTGGGGAAGAGTAACAGATGTAATTGATATTCGTGTTACTGACGACACATTTGTAATTGCAGTAAATGTTCACGAAAAAACAGATGTTAAAGCATTAGAAAATTCGCTCATTTCAAACGGAGCGATTGAAGTTAGAGAAAGGATCAACGAAATATGAAAAGAACTATATATAGTTTAATATTTATTGCATCAGCATCTCTGATGCTGGCATCTTGCGGAGCCGGAGGTGAAGATCCCGGAAATGAATATGCTCCGAATATGTATGTATCATTTGCTTATGAGCCGATGACTCAATTAGCAGATAAGCCAAATACAATTAATCCTCATGGAATGAACATGCGTTTGCCTGTGAAAAACACAATCGCAAGAGGCCAATTGGATTACACAACTTATAATCTTCCAAAAACTACAGAAGGCTATGAAGCTTCTGCATCACTAAAAAACCCACTTCCTGCATCAACTTTTAATGTTGCCGAAGGAAAGCGTTTGTATAATATCAATTGTACACCATGCCATGGTGAGTTAGGAAAAGCTGATGGAACAATAGTAGTTGCTGGCAAGTTCCCTCCTCCTCCATCTTACGATTCGGACAGGATTAAAACTACACCAGAAGGTAAAATGTTTTATTCTGTTAAATACGGTAAAAATTTGATGGGCGCTTATGGAACAGTTTTGAGTCCGATGCAAATTTGGCAAGTATTACATTACGTTAACACATTGAAAGGTGGACAAGCAACAGCTTCGGCTGATAGTTTAACCACAGTTAAAAAATAATTTCTCATATAAATAAAAATATTTCATTCAATGGGACATCATACAGAAGTTCAAATAAGAGAAGAAAAATTCATATTTACCGATAAGGCAAAAAGGTTCACTTTTATACTTATGGGTATTGGCTTATTATTAGCTGCTATAGGTTTCTTCACCTATCATCCTGCCGAGCATGAGCTTGTTGCAAAAAGATTAATTGCAAACATTTTAGTTGATGGTTATTTCTTTTTCATCATCGCAACTTGTGCAATTGTTTTTGTTGCAATTAGTCAGCTATCAAATGCCGGATGGTATGTTGCAGTAAGACGAATTCCGGAGGCGATGAGCGAGTTTATGCCAATTGGAGCAGGTGTTGTGATTGTTATCGCTGTTTCTTGTTTATATTTTTTACATGGTGGTATTTATCATTGGATGCATGATGGTGTGATGGAAACAGATCCCACTTTGATGAAAAAAACTTGGTATTTAAACAAGACATTCTTCTTAATTAGAATTGTTGTATTTCCTGTATTTTGGATATGGTGTGCATCGATGATTAGAAAATATTCACGTAACGAAGATGTTGTTGGTGGTGTAATCAATTTTGATAAAAATTTCCGTTTATCAGCAGCATTCATGATCGTATTTGCGTTTACTTTCTCCATGTTTGTTTGGGATATCATGATGAGTATAGATGCTCATTGGTATTCTACAATCTATACCATTTACAATTTTGCTACAGGATGGGTTAGTGCATTTACAGTTATTTATTTATTGGTTTGGTACTTGCGTACAAATGGCTATTTAAATGTTGTCACCGATGAACATATGCA
>CANKGI010000163.1 GCA_947481365.1 Bacteroidota bacterium
ATTTTACAAGCATGTTTTGATGAAATGTTTAAACGCGATCCACGTGTTTTGGCATTTGGCGAAGATGTTGGACGAATTGGTGACGTTAATCAAGGGTTTGCAGGATTGCAAGAAAAACATGGTGAAAACAGAATTTTTGATACTGGAATTCGTGAGCTAACAATTATAGGACAAGGTATTGGTGCCGCTTTAAGAGGATTACGCCCCATTGCCGAAATTCAATACCTCGATTATTTATTATACGGATTACAACCGTTGAGTGATGATCTTGCTACTTTACAACATCGCACAAAAGGCGGACAAAAAGCTCCTCTAATTATCAGAACTCGTGGTCACCGCTTAGAAGGCGTTTGGCATGCCGGCTCACCAATAGCAATGACATTACACACCTTGCGAGGCATTAATATAATTGCTCCGCGAAACATGACAAAAGCTGCTGGGTTTTATAACACACTTTTAAAATGTGATGAACCTGCTTTGGTTATTGAATGTTTGAATGGTTATCGTTTGAAAGAAAAATTACCTGATAATATTGCTGAATTTACAGTTGCGATTGGTGTACCGGAAATTATTTGCGAAGGAACAGATGTCACAGTTGTAAGTTATGGTTCAACTTTACGAGTTGCCGAAGATGCAGTAAAACTATTGCTTGGAATTGGAATATCATGTGAATTGATAGATGCACAAACTTTGATGCCGTTTGATGTTCATCACAGCATTGTTGAATCGCTAAAGAAAACGAATAAAATTGTTTTTGTTGATGAAGATGTTTCAGGTGGTGCAACGGGTTACATGATGCACAAAGTTTTAGAAGAACAAGACGGATTTAAATATTTGGATGCAAAACCGATGACCATTTCATCGCGCGATCACCGACCAGCTTATGGCTCTGATGGAGATTTCTTTTCGAAGCCAAGTGCCGAATCTATATTTGAAAAAATTGCTTCATTAATGCATGAATACGATCCGATAAAATTTCCGAAGTTTGATTAAGAGAAAAAACCGGTGAAATTTCTTCGGGATTTTTTATTCATGATAATTAGTAAATTATTTCACAACCAATAATTTTTTCATGGTTTGTTCGCCATTTATTCCGCTAATGTGCATGATGTAAATTCCATTGTTGATTGACGTAATATCAACTTCGCCATTCGGAATTTCTGTTTCGTTATATGATTTTATCAACCGGCCTTCTAACGAAATAATTTCTACTTTGGAAATATATTCCTGTTCTGATTTAATGATCACTTTATTTTGTGCCGGTTGAGGGTAAATTGAAATCGACTTACTAAAATCATGTATTTCATCAATTCCAACAGGTGATCCTGCACGGAAATTAAAAGTTAAGAAATTACCAAAATCAGGGTTAAATGATTTTAAAATGGGCAAAGTTTGATTGATTGGTGTTTTAACAAACCTAACTGATCCGCTTCCTTGCGAAGTATTGTTCCAAAATGACAAGCCATCTCCTCCTGAGTCGATAAAATTAAATGTATAACAACCATTAACCAAATTAAAAGTATCGCGATACATTGTATTTGCTAACGTAAATTTCTTCGAAAAAATTAATTGCCCAGAAGCAGTTTTAATCTGATAAGAATTTTCGGAGGGATTAAGATTTGTTTTCGATTCAATTACAAATTGCAAAGGCAATACCAAAGGAAAATCAAATGTTGACGACTTCGAATTGTTGTATACATACTCATCAGTTACACCATTCACTTTATCAATCCAAACTGTAAAAGTTTTTACTCCCGATGGATTTGCCCAAATTAAATCAGGCAATGTAACGGTATCTTTCTCATCAAATTTCAACAATCCTGTCCAGTTATAAATTTGTGGTACACCATCTCCAATTTGATATTTTATAATAGCCGATGTGATGTTTTGTGTACCAAAATTTCTGATAATTATTTGTGCATTATCGCAAACCGGATTTGTACGATTGAAAACAAACTCTTGTGTTGGTGCAAGTATTGTTTCTATTCCTGCATCATTTATAAATGAGTATTTCTTATAATAAATCAATTGCGCTCCAAATGTGTAACCACCATAACTTCCTGCCGAAACATAATTATCCATTTTGATGGAAATGGTATTTGCACCCGATACCGAATTTAAATTGTATTCATAAGGAAAAACTTTCATTCCCGGGCACCAGTTAGCACGATCATATATCCAAGTTCCACCTTGATTAATAATAGGATTTGACCCGCAATTGCCTTTCCATATTTGGTTTTGCGCAAACTGAGCATTATTCAATTTCAACAAATAATTATTTGGCATAAACTCACAACATCCATTCGCATCCGATCCATGACCGGTAACTGTCATTCTTAATTTTACTGAAGACGAAGCTGTATCTTTTGTATAATAATATGGTGTTAAACGCTTTTCAATCGAATCGGAAGATTTACCATAATAAAAATATCCGTTCCAAATATTTTCGACTTTATACGCTTCACGAGCAGGCATTCCTTCTATCATAAAAAATTCTATAGTACCTGTAAATCCCCACGAGTAACCCGAATAATTAAATCTGATTTGAACAGAATCGTGTAACAAACTTGCGTAATCGGTCACATCATAAATATACTCGTATGAAAACGGACGAGGCAATGTATTCAGTTTTGCATAAGGTGTAATCATCCGCCCCATTTCGAAATCAATTATTTTATCGAACACCGAATAATAGTTTGTATAAACTGCACGTACCGTATTTTTAACTTGAACAAAAGCTGAGTCAGTTTTTACACCATTTGTATCATAATAATATTTGTAATACTGCACCGGATAAACTTTGATTGTATCAATTGGAACTTGCGGTTGAAGCTGGCTAATAAATGCAAAATGAATGATTGTTGCCTTAGTTGAAGGAACAGAGTCGGTTTTTTTTGTAGTGGCATTATAACTGGTTATCCAAGTTGTATCTATTGAATAATTGAACGAATCTTTAACGGCTCCGTTAACAGTAAAAGTTGTTGCCTTTTTTAATGTCGAATCTTTAATGTGTGTATTTTGCCTAACATAAATTGTATTGGTATAATCCCATTCACACTGCCCATTCGACTCACAAGCAACAGTGTATTTCATCATAATACGTTGAAACTTTTTTGTTGATATGGGAAAAACTCCCCATTGGTCAAAATTTCCGTAGTGATTCCACGAAACGGTATTAAATACTTTCACGTAGGTTGTATCGCCAGTAGTTGCATACAAATTATTAAAGGCAACCAATAGGTAAAAAAACAAATAAAAATACTTTCTCATATGGGTTATAGCAACTAATTTAAATCAAACTGCTTGCAAGCAAATTAAATCTAATTTCAATTAATTTATAGTAGTAAAATTGCTACAAATGCTTAGTTTAGTTTCATTCAGAAAAATTCCACTACATTTGCTCCGTTTTTTATGAGAATAGAAATATTAAAATCAAAAATTCATCGTGCAAAGCTCACACAAACTGAGCTTCATTATGTTGGTAGTATTACTATTGACGAGGCTTTGATGGAAGCAGCAAATATTATCGAGAATGAAAAAGTTCAGGTTGTTAATGTGAACAATGGCGAACGTTTAGAAACCTATGTGATTAAGGGTGAGCGAAATTCGGGCGTAATATGCCTAAATGGACCAGCTGCACGAAAAGGTTTTGTTGGCGATCACCTCATTGTCATATCATACTGTTCGATGGAGTTTGAAGAAGCTAAAAAGCACAAACCCGTTGCTGTTTACCCCGATCAGAATAATCGTTTAGCAGTTTGAGCAATAAACTGAAATCATTTATTCAATATACCGTAATCACACTCATCGGTGTTTTCTTCTTGTATTTCGTTTTTAAAGGGACCGATTGGAATGATTTGGTTACAAAGTTTGAAAATGCAAACTATTGGTGGATTACTGCCGGAATGATTGTTTCGATGTTTAGTCATTACCTGCGTGGTTTAAGAGCTGTTATGTTATACGAACCCTTAGGATATAAAGTTCCAGTAAAGAATAGTTTTTATGCCGTAATGATTGGCTACATGATGAATTACATCATACCTCGTGCTGGTGAAGTATCTAGATGTGCGGCACTTACTAAAACAGATGATATTCCTGTTGAAAAATCATTGGGAACTGTTGTTACCGAACGTGTTTTTGATATGGTAATTTTGCTCATCATTCTTGCAATTGTTTTCTTCATGCAATTTGAATTATTAAGCACTTTTCTAAAACAATCTTTTGGCACAAATCAGCAACAAACCTCATCAGGATTCGACATAAAATGGATATTGGGAATTATTGTTCTTGGCTTTGCTTTAGTGATATTTCTAATTCGAAAAAAACTAGCAGCAAATCCCTTGTTCAAAAAAGTAATTGATTTATTAAAAGGTTTTGGAGAAGGATTACTCAGCATTCGTAAAATAAAAAATCCAGTATATTTTATTTTTCTTTCGATAGCCATTTGGTTCTGTTATGTGATGATGATGTATTTCTGCTTGTTTGCTACCAAGGCAACCGAGAATCTGGGATTTATGGAATGCCTCACTGTTTTTGCCATTGGCGCAATAGGTATTGTTATACCCGCACCAGGTGCAGGTGCAGGAACATATCATTTTGCGATTATGTCATCGCTATTATTATTTGGTGTTCCGCAAGCCGATGGAATTGCATATGCAACAATCGTTCATGGCATTCAAATGATTTTATTGCTTGCAATCGGAAGCATTTGTTCGTTATTGGTACTTGCCATGCATAAAAAGAAAAATGCTTAATTTGTATCGATGAATCATCATCAACATATCGCCAGTAAATTACTTTCAAAAAATTCTCTACTTGAGAAGTTGAAATTGTGGAATGATGCCAACGAAAAAATTGTTTTCACAAACGGTTGTTTCGATATTATTCATCAGGGGCATATTGATTATTTGGCAAAGGCTGCCGACCTTGGCACAAAGCTGATTATAGGCGTTAATACCGATGCTTCTGTTTCAAAACTGAAAGGAAAACATCGCCCAATACAAGATGAAAAATCTCGCCTGCTTATTTTAGCTTCGTTTGAATTTACCGATGTTGTTATCTTATTTGACGAAGAAACGCCATATGAATTAATCAAACTGATACAGCCAGATGTATTGGTTAAAGGAAGCGATTACAAAGCCGAAAACATTGTTGGCTATGATATTGTAACGGCAAAAGGTGGCGAAGTGAAAACGCTCGATTTTCTTGATGGCTTTTCAACTTCGGCAATCGAAAAGAAAATTAAATCTACATAATTACAATTTTATGTCGCTCCTATGGAGCTTCAAATTTTTCTCTGTTATATTTCACTCCTAACGGAGTTATAAATAGTTCCGTAGGAACGAAATATTAATAGAAAAAAATAATGAATCAAATTAAAGCCCTGTAAGGGCGACACAATGCATCATCAAATTTTTTTACGAACCTCTCATCACGTTGTGCCTTTGCGTTTAATTTTTTCTGAGGCCTAATGTTTAAAATGGCGAATTCCTGAGAAGTACATTGCCATTCCATGTTCATCACAATATTTTACCGAAGCATCATCTTTAATTGAACCTCCAGGCTGAATAACTAATTTTATTCCTTCGTTATCGGCTATCTCCACACAATCAGGAAAAGGAAAAAATGCATCGCTGCTCATCACCGCACCATTTAAATCAAAACCAAATGCTTTAGCCTTTGCAATGGCTTGTTTGAGTGCATCAACACGAGATGTTTGTCCGCAACCAATGCCAAGCAACTGATTATTTTTGGCTAGGACTATTGTATTCGATTTGGTGTGTTTCACAATTTTATCGGCAAAAAGTAAATCATTTATTTGTACATCATTTGCTGATGCTTTCGTAATCAACTTCAAATCTTCTTTTTTCAACACGATGGTGTTTCTATCCTGAACAGCTATTCCATTCAACATACTCCGAATTGATTTATGATTTGGAATCGTTGTTTTCTGTTTTAAAATAATGCGATTCTTTTTCGACTTCAATAATTCGAGTGCAGCTTCATCGTAATCGGGAGCAACCAAAACTTCCAAAAATATTTTATCCATTTCGGTAGCAACAGCCACATCAACTTTTTTGTTTAATACGATAATTCCGCCAAATGCCGAAACAGGATCTGCTGATAATGCATCTTTCCAGGCATCGGTAATGTTGGCTCTGGTAGCCACTCCGCAAGGATTGTTGTGTTTAATGATGGCAACAGTTGGCTCGTTAAAATCACCAATCAATCCAATGGCCGAATCAATATCGAGCAAATTATTGTATGATAGTTCTTTGCCGTTAAATTGCTCAAACATTTCATTGAGGTTACCATAAAATGCAGCTTTCTGGTGTGGATTTTCACCGTAACGCAATGTTTGTTTTTCGGCAACAGAAATTTTCAAAGCAGGGTCGTCTTTTTCGAAATAATTATAAATTAACGAATCGTAATGTGACGAC
>CANKGI010000164.1 GCA_947481365.1 Bacteroidota bacterium
AAAAAAAAATCTAAAAGGATTTGTATCAAAATAAATATGAGTAGTTCGAAATTAATTACAGGTTCTAAAAAAGAAAATGCGAAACACGCTGAAAATAGTTTCGACTCGAAACTGCTGCAGGCTTGTTCATCGGTAAAAAGTATTATAGATAATTCATTAGATGGTTATGCCCTTGTTGGGGCCGATTATAAAGTGATATCCTTTAATTCGGGAATACATCAATTTATAAAAAAAGGATTTGGTACCGACATACAACTCGATATTGATATTATTACTTTATTTAATGACTTTGTTAAAGAAATAGTAATTGCTGAATTGCCTAAAGTATTGGCAGGTGGCAGGTACGAAATAGAATCGAATTTAGAAGGTGTTGATGGTAAACCGAATTGGTATCAAGTACGTATTTTTCCATCAATTGATCAAAGTAACAAAATTGTTGGCGCTGTATTTTGCGTTCTCGATATTAATCATACAAAATTATCGGATGCCGAGTATCAAACATTTTTTAATTCGTCTCTTGATGGTTTTTTTATAGTTGACATCACTGGAGATTTAATTGAAGTAAACGATGCATATGTAAATATGATTGGATACTCCAGAGCGGAATTACTCAAAATGAAAATTCATGATGTTGAAGCAAATGAAGATAAAATCGAAACCCAAAGGCGAATAAGGATGGTTTCGATCATTGGAAGTGACAGATTTGAAACTAGGCACAGAACTAAATCAGGTAAATTACTCGACCTTGAGATTAATGTTACGTTTAAAAAAAGTACAAACCGATTTTACGTTTTTCTGCAAGACATTTCAAAACGGAAAGAAGCAGAAATGGAATTCAAAAAAAGTTTGATTCATTACAAACATCTATTCGAAAATCACACAGCAATAAAAATAATTGTAGATACCGAAAACGGAAATATTTACGATGCAAATTATGCTGCTGCCCTATATTATGGATGGACTCGTGAAGAATTAAAGAAACTAAATTTAAGTAACATTAACATTTCGCTAAGTCACGAAATGCTTAATAAAGAATTACAAGTAATAAAAAACAGTAAAAGTATTCACAGGTTTTTTAAGCACAGAAAACGAAATGGTGAAGTAAGAGACATAGAAGTTTTTGGAAATCCGATAAATATAAATGGAAGAACTTATATCCACTCCATTATTTTTGATATTACTGATAGAAAAAAAACTGAAACCGAATTGCTGGAGAGTGAACAGAATTTAAAACACGGAGAACAAATAGCCAATTTTGGTAATCTTAAAATTACATTGGATGACCAAATGGTCTATTTATCGGAAGGGGCTGCATCAATTTATGGAATAGATAATCGAATCATAACTTACGAGGAGTTAAAAATATACCGAATGCCCGAATACAATGATAAATTGAATGAAACGATGAAGGCGTTACTCCAAGAAAATAAGGATTACAATATCGAGTTTAAAATAAAAAACGGTAAAACAGGAAAAGTAACTGATGTGCATTTGATTTGTGAGTATGATGCAAAAACAAAAACAGTATTTGCAGTTTTAAAAGATATTACTGATACCAAAAATACATATAATGATTTGCTTAAATTAAACAGACTTTATGCTTTTGTAAATAGTGTAAATGATTTAATTATTGATGTAAAAGAACAGCAAAAACTATTTGATGAAATTAATAAAATAGCCGTTTCGAAAGGTGGTTTTATAATGTGTTGGATAGGAATTGTTAATAATGAATCAAAAGGTATTAAACCGGTTTCGATTGCCGGAAAAGATGAAGGTTACATAGATAACTTAATTGCTGAAGATGGAGAGCATTTAACACTTGGTTTGGGACCTTCAGCGATTGCAGTAAAAAATCATAAAACGGTTATTGTAAGAGATTTTAAAAATGATTTAACTGTACCAAAAGAAACAAGAATTCAAGCTACACAAAGAGGTTATAAATCAGGAATTGTATTGCCAATTTTTGTGACCGGAAATTTGTTTGGCGTATTTGTATTGTATTCAACAGAAGTGGATTTTTTTAGTAATGAAACAGAAATTTTACTGCTCGAAAAAATTGCTCAGAACATTGCTTTCTCCATCGAAACAATTATTAGTGAAGAAAATCGTAAAAAAGCAGAAGCCGATAGAGAAAAAATTGCACTTGACCTAATACAACGGAACAAAGATCTTGAGCAATTTACCTATATCGTATCTCATAATTTACGTCATCCTGTTGCCAATATAATCGGATTTAACTCAGTGTTAAACGAAATGCAGTTAAGCGTTGAAGATAGAAATGAAATGTATGACGGAATAAATGTTTCGGTTCTAAAACTTGACGAAGTAATCAAAGATTTAAATAATATCCTTCAGGTAAAACACAATATTTCAGAGATAAAGGAAAATGTTATTTTCTTTAAATTGATGAGTGATGTTAAGCATAGTTTGATGCAAGAGATTAGCCTGTCTGGGGCCGTAATTACTCATAATTTTGAAGAAATAAATGAAATATTAACCATCAAAAGTTATATGCAAAGTGTTTTTTTAAATCTCATTTCAAATTCGATAAAATACCGTCAGCCAGATATCAAACCTGTTATTAGTGTTACTTCCCAAAAAATAGAAAATGGAATACAAATTATTTTTAAAGACAATGGTTTGGGTATTGATTTAAAAAAACAAGGCGATAAACTTTTCGGATTGTATAAACGGTTTCATACAAAATATGCAGAAGGTAAAGGCGTTGGCTTGTTTATGGTTAAAACGCAGTTACAATCGCTTGGCGGTAATATTGAAGTGAAAAGCGAACCCAATGTTGGAACTGAATGGATTGTTACGCTCAACTATTAAAAGTTGTTTTCGTAATAATCTTTTAAATGAATTTGCAGGTTTTGTTTTGCTCTAAACATGAGCGACTCAACCGATGATGTGGTTGTTTGTATTACTTCGGCAATTTCTAAATAACTTAATCCTTCTACTTTATGCAAGGTAAAAACAGTTTGTTGTTTTTCGGGAAGTTTAGATATTGCATGAAACAAAACCTTTGCATACTCTTTATTTTCAAGCAATACACCCGGATGATCAAAATGTGGTTTATCATAAACCAACGAAGCATCTTCGCCAAATAGTGAAGTGAAAAACGAAAAACGCTTTTTACGTTTCTTGGCTTTTAAATAATCGAGCGATTTGCTTACAGCAATTTTATATATCCAAGTAAATAGTGACGAGTCGTTTCTGAATTTCGAAATGGATTGATAAATCTCTACAAAAACATCTTGTGTTATATCCTCAGCATCTTCATCATTTTGCGTAAAACTCACCACAGTATTATGAACCCTGTCGGCATATAAATCAACAAGCTCTTTAAAAGCCTGATCATTTTTGCTAATAATCTGCGATATGAGTTCTTTCTCTTCCAATAATGAAAATAAGTTGCGAAAGGTAATGGAAAATATGATTCGTAATTACGTATTTATATAATTGCGTTATTTAGGAGGAGCAATTTCTTCACCTGTTAAGTTGAAATAAATGTAATCTAACTCTTCGCCTTTTTTCAATTCTATTTCAAAATAAGGGTCTTTTTTTAACGTATCTACTTTCGAAACTTTTTGGATTTTTTGTTTAGGATATTGCTTTTTAATGTATTGATGCGTTGCTGGAGTTAATTTGGTTTGAGCCACATCAACTGACGTTTGAAGCCATTCGCCTTTGGGTGAAAAAAGCGCACGGGCATTTAAACTATCAGAAACAAATTCGGCTTGGTAATCATCTATGTTCTCTGACGACCATTTTACTTTTTTAGCTTTAGGGAACTTTTGCTCAAATGCTTTGCTTACCACATCAGGCAAAGTTGTGTTTTGTGCATACAACGAGCAACTTAATGTAACAATAGCAAGACAAATGATAAAATTTCTCATGTTCAATTTTAATAAATCTATTGTATAGCAATTTTATAAATTATCAACGCGTGTTAATTTGATATTAGATGATGAGACAATTTGATAATTAGATAATGTGAAAATTAGATGATGAGATAATTAATTGTTGAATTTTGAAACCCAGTGATGATTAAATTAACTCCTCATTTCTTAGTTCATAACCTCATCCCTTCATATCTTCATACCCTCATCCCTTCATATCTTCATCACCTCATCCCTTCATCCCTTCATATCTTCATCACCTCATCCCTTCATCACTTATCTACAACTGCCAATTAATTTTCTCCATGCCACAACTTTCCAAATACTCATTTGTTTTCGAAAAATGTTTGCATCCAAAAAAACCATTATAAGCTGAGAAAGGAGAGGGGTGAGCAGCTTTTAAGATTAAATGTTTTGATGGATTGATAAGTGGTTCTTTGCTTTGTGCAAATCGTCCCCACAAAATAAATACAACATGTTCTTTGTTGTCGGATATGCTTTTGATAATCGTATCGGTAAAAATTTCCCAACCTTTGTTTTGATGCGATCCGGCTTCGTTGGCACGAACAGTTAATGTTGCGTTTAATAATAATATTCCTTGCTGTGCCCATTTTGTTAAATTACCAGATAAAGGCAATGAACATTCGCAATCCGTTTTCAATTCTTTAAAAATATTTTGTAACGATGGCGGAAATTTAATTCCATCGTTAACCGAAAAACACATACCGTGAGCTTGATGCTCTCCATGGTAAGGATCTTGTCCAAGCAGCACTACTTTTATATTGTCGAATGGAGTATTATCCAATGCCGCAAATATTTGCGATCCTGGTGGATATACTTTTTTACCATTTGTCTTCTCATCTAACAAGAATTGCTTTAACGAAATAAAATAAGGTTTCCCAAACTCTTCTTCGAGCATTGATTTCCAGCTATCATGTAAATTAATATTCGTACTCATGGTATTTAAATATACTTGGTTATTTTTGATTCAAATGTAACCATCACATGAAAACAGCAAAGATTTTTTTATGCATATTTCTTTTGAGCAATATGTTGAAAGCACAAAGCATTTCGAAAGATTATGCGGTACTGGTTAAGTCAACTGTTACATACATGCCTGCTTCGGTTACCCTTAGTTTTAATAAAATTTCGAACACTAAATCCTTTCGTATTTACAAAAAAACTAAAACGTCAAACACTTGGGGAGCGCCCATTGCAAACCTTCCTGCAAGCGCAACTCAATATACCGATAATGCAGTTTCGGTTGGAAATGCCTATGAATATCATATTCTTCGTTACGATAGTATTTCGGTTGCATATGGGTATATTTATGTTGGTTTAAAATTACCGGAAACAACTTACCACGGAAAACTCTTATTGATGGTGGATGCAAATTATGTAACACCACTTTTATCAGAAATTAAACAATTGCAAAATGATTTAACTGCAGATGGCTGGCAAGTAAAACGTTTTGATATTTTAAGAACGGCATCTGTTAAATCTGTTAAAACAATTATTACAAACGAAGTAGCTGCTGATGCAAATACCAAAGCAGTTTACCTGCTCGGACACATTCCTGTTCCGTATTCAGGAGTTTTTGATACGATGCAATTTTATGCTCCTGACGGGCATTGGCAGCACTCTGGAGCCTGGCCTGCCGATATGTATTATGGTACATTGAATGAAAGTATCTGGACTGATAATTTAAATGATACGATTGGAACTAGAACACAAAATAGAAATATTGCCGGTGATGGAAAGTTTGATAATTTATATCTTTATCCTGATACCGTTGCATTGCAAGTTGGAAGAGTTGACTTAACAAACATGCCAACATTTGGAATGAGTGATACCTTGTTAGTTCAACAATATTTAAATAAAGCACATCAATATAAAACTGCACAAATAACAGTTGCCAGAAAAGGATTGGTGTATGATAATTTTGGAGCAATGGGTGGCGAAGCATTTGCTTCAAACGGATGGAGAGATTTTACAACCATGTTTGGCGATAGTGTTTTTAATAGAAGTTATTTGTCGTCCATCAAACAAGGAAGTTATCTTTTTTCGTATGGATGCGGTGCTGGTAATTATAATTCGTGTCAGGGAATTGGATTTTCGAATGTGTTTAACAATGATTCGATCAATACCGTTTTTACCATGTTGTTTGGTAGTTTTTTTGGCGATTGGGATTCGCAGGATAATTTCCTTCGTGCACCATTATGTTCACGCCCAATGGCACTTGCAAGCATGTGGAGTGGTCGTCCGCAGTGGCATACACATCACATGAGTTTGGGTGAGAATATTGGTTATTCAACTCGTCTCACACAAAATAATTATTACGATACAACAGCTGGAGTTATCGGTTATAATTATAATATTTATCCAACTTTTATTCACGTTGCTTTAATGGGTGACCCTAGTTT
>CANKGI010000165.1 GCA_947481365.1 Bacteroidota bacterium
AAACACATTTGCCAACGAAATATTTCGTGCACCAACTGCTTTTAAAATACCGATCATATTGCTGCGCTCAACAATCAAAATTAACAAAGCAGTACTCATGTTTATACAAGCTACGATTATCATTAATATGATGATGATGATAACATTTAAATCGAGCAGATTTAGCCAATCGAAGAGTTGAGGATGCATTTTTCTGATGCTTTGCACATCCATATTATACGGTACTATCCCAATTATCTTATCCGTCATTTCATCTAATTTTTCATAATCAGAAATAGAAACTTCGTAACCTGTAACCTGATTCGGATTCCAATTGTTGAGTTTCTGAATATGACGCATATCGGCAAAAGCGAACATGGCATCCATTTCATCAAAACCAGTTTTATAAATACCAACCAATTTGAGTTTTCTAACACGAGGAGGATCCTGAATGAAATATATGGTAACAGCATCACCAAGTTTAAGGTTTAACTTATCAACGGTTTTTTGTGAAAGTAAAATATCATTTGACGTAACCGAATCCTGCAATGAAATAATATTTCCTTGCTTCATATGCTCACGTATAAAATTACAGTCGTAATCTTTGTCTATGCCTTTTAAAACAATCCCTTCAAACTCATTTGGTGTTTTAATGATACCTGCTTTTATGGCAAATTTTTGCAGATGGGTAATACCCTCTTGTGATGATATCAAATGCTCAAGTATACTGTCGCTTATCAACGGATTTGATTGGAATGAGTTGTTAAGGTCGAGTTTCGAAATTTGAATATGTGTACTGAAACCGATAATTTTATTGCGGATTTCGTATTTATATCCTTTTACAATAGCAACAGCAATAATCATTACAGCAATGCTAATAGCCACTGCAGTAACGGCAATGCGAATAATGAGCCCCGAGTAACCTGACTGCCGATTGGTTAAAAGTCGTTTTGCTATGAAAAAAGGAATGTTCAATTTTTAATATTAGAGAATGGTCAAATATAACAAGGTTGTGATTTTTTTTGTAATGTTCGGATTATTATTCGTTAACACTGAAGCAAAAATTATTACCGGAGCCGAACAAACTGCTGCTTATTTATCACTCATCAAAAATAAAAAAGTGTCGCTGGTAGTCAACCAAACTTCCACAATTGGCAAAAAACATTTGGTCGACTCTCTCCTATCGCTCAAAATAAATATCCATTCCATATTCGCTCCAGAGCATGGTTTTCGTGGCGATCACAGTGCCGGTGAGCATATTCAAAACACGATAGATACAAAAACAGGTTTACATGTTATTTCACTTTATGGAGCTCATAAAAAACCAACTGTCGATGATTTGAAGGAAACCGATATTGTAATTTTTGATATTCAGGATGTAGGAGCACGTTTTTATACTTACATCTCGACATTGCATTATGTAATGGAAGCTTGTGCAGAACAAAATAAAGAACTCATCATTTTCGACCGACCAAATCCGAACGGACATTATGTTGATGGTCCGGTATTGGATATGAAATTTCAATCGTTTGTTGGAATGCATCCTGTGCCTGTTGTACACGGAATGACTATTGGCGAATATGCCCAAATGATTAATGGAGAAAAATGGCTAAAAGACGGCATTCAGTGTAATCTCAAAATTATTACCATGAAATCCTACACACACGATTCGCTTTACAAATTACCTGTTCGTCCTTCGCCTAATTTACCCAATATGGAATCTGTTTATTTGTACCCGAGTTTGTGTTTTTTTGAAGGCACATCATACAGCTTAGGACGAGGAACAGATAAACCATTTCAGTGTGTTGGCAAACCAGGATTAACAACCGGTGATTATCGATTTACACCAAAATCAATTCCAGGAATAGCCGATCATCCGCCACATGAGGGCAAACAATGCCGTGGCTTTTTACTTGATAAATTTGCCATGAATTATATTCAAGGTTCAGGAAAATTGTATTTGTTTTGGCTTATTGATTTGTATAAAAATGATCCTGATAAAGAAAAATTCTTTACAGAGTTTTTTGACAAACTTGCCGGAAACGACCAATTACGAAAAGATATTATTGCCGGATTAAGCGCTGGAGAAATTCGCGGACATTGGATAAAAGATCTCAACCATTTTAAAACAATACGCACAAAATATTTGCTTTATCCCGATTTTACTTTCATCATTGAAGAATAAAATATGCAACATTTTATCCATCTCATCAAAAAAGATATACTCCTAGAATGGCGCCAACGATATGCCATCAATGGAATATTGTTGCATGTAATCTCTTCAGTTTTTGTGGTTTTTCTTTCGGTTAAAGTGCTCAATCCACCCACTTGGAATGCATTGT
The DNA here is from genome assembly GCA_947481365.1 of Bacteroidota bacterium. Lineage (GTDB taxonomy): Bacteria > Bacteroidota > Bacteroidia > UKL13-3 > UKL13-3 > CAIUEQ01. The sequence continues at coordinate 2,322 of CANKGI010000165.1, forward strand.
TCTGGCTCATTTTATTATTTACTTCAGTAAGTGCAGTTGCCAAAAGTTTTATTGCCGAAAGTAAAGGTAGACAATTGTATTACTACGGAATTGCTTCTGCGCAAGATATCATCATATCGAAAACAGTTTTCAATATTTTGCTCATGCTTGTTATCTCTATCATTTGTTTGTTGGTGTTTATGACATTGATGGGAAACCCCATACAAAGTATGTTGTTTTATATTCCGGCAATGCTTATTGGCTGTGTTGGTTTTGCTGCAACATTTACGATGTTATCATCTATTGCATCTAAATCGGGTAATTCAAATTTATTGATGCCTGTGCTCAGTTTTCCTATTATTATACCAATGTTACTTGTGCTTATTAGAGCAAGCCGCAATGCGATGGATGGACTTGACCCTTCAAAAATTTGGCCTCATTTATTGGTGCTATTTGCAATAGATTTTGTTGTGATTGCATTGGCTTATATTTTGTTCCCATTTTTGTGGAAGGATTGAAAACGCTATTAATTTAACTCACTTATCGATTGCTCGAAAATCATGCTACTTCTTAAATTTTTCCGGAAAATATTTTTGCAATATCGATTTAAATTCAGGCGTTGTTCTAATATTATCAAGATCAGTATCAACACTAATATGATCGAAATCTGTAAATCCATATTTAAGAGAAAGGTCGAAATATTGAAGGGCTTCTTTATCTTCTTTTGATAATGAGTAAATACAAGCCAACCCGTAATATGGTTGATCGTTTTTAGGATTCATTTCAATTAGCTTTTTATAATAATATTTAGCCGAATCGTTTTGCTTTAAATAAGCGTATGCATTACCTAAACCCAAATAAGTATCTTCATCTTTTGGGTTTAGCTTAATTGCAATTTGAAAATAATAAATTGCCGAATCAAACAAACTCATATCACTAAACACTGATGCTAAGTTAGAATTTGCCAAAGCATATTTTGGTCTATATTTTAACGCAACTTTATAAAAATAAACAGCCGAGTCGTTTTGATTTAAACTGCGATATAATGTGCCTAAATTATTACAAAGATTTTCATTTTTCGGATTGAGTTTTAACGACATTTTATAACAATATAAAGCAGAATCAAACTGATTTAAATGATGATAAAATGTACCGAGATTATAATAAGTAGCTGCATTTTTAGGATTGAGTTTGATTGCAGATTTATAATACTGTATTGCCGAATCGTGTTGATTTAATTTATGGTAAGTATTACCCAAACTTAAATAAGCTATTTCATCTTTTGGTGTAAGTTTAATTGCTGTTTTATAATAATAAATTGCCGAATCATATTGATTTAGCTCCTCTAATGCACCACCCAAATTACTATATGCTAAACCCCAGTTTGGGGCAATTTTAATGGCTTTACGCTCAAAATATAATGAACTATCATACATCTCGAGGCTATTGAACAATAAACCTTTTGTGTGATAAGTATAAGCCCATTGGAATAAACTTAAACAAGAATCGGCAAGCTTCAATCCTTTTTGCCAATCTTCTTTTTTAGTTGATGCTGTTAATGCTCTTGCTTCTAAAAATAATCGTGAGGCATTTACTAAATTATATGTTTCAGGATTATTCTTAACATATTTATTGGCATTTTTAAAATACAAAGAGTTATTAATAAAAAACTGATAATTAAATGTGATTGAATCAAGTAAACCAGAAGAATAATTATTGATAGATTGTTGTCCTTTTTTCATCAAAGCTGCTACTAAAATATCAGTGATATCTGCCCGTGAATTTTCATCTTTCATTTTAGGCAATAATTTATCGAGCCAATAAACTGCGTTGTTGTTTTCGGGAGCAATTAAACGTTCTTCATTTATCGATAAAATCAAATTATCGTATGCAGAACTATCAGCACTTCTCTCAGTTTTAAAACTGGCTTTTCTTACCGCAATAAATATTTCACTTTTATTGTAATTATATCCTGTTTCAATTTTATGTTTTTCTGATAAATCAACATTGCTTATGATTGTGTTTCTACCTGTAAAAACTGGCACCTGCAAGGATGCACCTGTTGAAAGCGAACGTGTGTCTTTTTTAACATTTTCTTTCACGTACGACTCTAATTCTTCCAAATCCACTTTACCATCTTCAGGCGAATTATCGGCCAAACCATACAAACCATTTACAAGATGATAAGAAAAAACACCTCTTCCATTTCCCCATTTTTTACTTTCTTGTGCCATTTGATTTGCCTTACAACTGGTAATTTGAATGGCACCAATATTCTCATCCATAACATGACGATAAATTTGTTCATTACCAGAATTTTTACCGGGCAACTCATTGGTACGGCAGGCATCGGTTATTAATATTACTTCTACATTTTTACTTACCAATGTTTTTATCTTAGTTTTAAGATTCATTACAGGAAGTGCACTTGTTGGAACATACAAACCGGGATCGTCAACTCTAGCTGTTTCATGTGTTAAAAAATATACTTCCTCTTGATTATCGCCTGCGTCACCATGTCCCGAAAAATAGATGTAAACCCTATCAGAACTATCCACTCTTCTCATCACCCAATTGAGTTCTCTCCAAATATCTGATGAACTGGCATTTTTATTTGTGAGTAAACGTACATTAATACTATCTGCATTTCCTCCTGATTTAGATCTTAAAAATCGATAGAAATAGATTGCATCACTATCAGCAAATTGAAGTTGTGGCATATTTACATCGGCATATTTTGAAATTCCTATAATGAGAGCATAGGTTTTACCTTTTTTGGTAACAATATTTTCGGTTACAGCGCGAACACCTCTGCCTTGCTGAGCATACAATGAAAATATAGTTAAGAAAAACAATATAAAATGTAAAAGTTTTTTCATGGTTTTAACTGAGGTTACTCTAACAATATTAATTATTAAAATTTATAAGACCTATAATAAAATCATTTTCAAATTGATATATAAATAAATAGCGTTCCCATCACAGTCAACAAAACATTATTATTCCATGATTTTCAAACTAATTTTTTACTTTTTTGACATATCAATTTACTCATTCAATGTGTTATTTTGCAAAAAATTATTTTGCATTGAAAATTATATTTCTCGGAACTCCCGATTTTGCTGTTGAGTCGCTTAAGGCTATTGTTGATGCAGGTTTAAATGTGGTGGCAGTTGTTACAGCACCCGATAAACCTGCCGGAAGAGGTATGCATTTGCAGCAAAGTCCGGTTAAAAAAATTGCTATCGAGAAAAATATACCTGTATTACAACCTGTAAAACTGAAAGATGAAAATTTTATAGCTGAGCTAAAAAGTTATGAAGCCGATTTACAAGTTGTGATAGCATTTAGAATGCTTCCCTTAGCAGTTTGGAACATGCCTAAACTTGGTACTATAAATTTACACGCTTCGCTCCTGCCCGACTACCGCGGTGCAGCACCAATTAATCGGGCTATTATGAATGGCGAAATGGAAACAGGTGTTTGTACATTTTTTCTAAAACACGAAATTGATACTGGTGATTTGGTTATGCAAAAAAAAGTACCCATTGGCAAGTATATGAATGCTGGTGAATTGCACGATATTTTGATGAACACTGGTGCTGAATTGATTGTTGAAACACTCAGAAAAATTGAATCGGGAAGTTACCAAACCATCCCTCAGGGAAACAACAGTAACAAATTTGCTCCCAAAATTTTTACTGCTGATTGTAAAATAAACTGGAACGATAAAGGCGAAACAATTTACAATACGATACGCGGTTTGTCGCCATATCCTGCAGCATTTACAGAGCTTGACGGGAAAATATTAAAAATCTACAACGCAGATTTTATTCATACATCTGACCACAAGGAACAAATTGGTAATTATATTACCGATGGTAAAACCTATCTCCATTTTATGTGTGCAAATGGAATAATCGACCTTAAAGAAATTCAACTTGCAGGAAAAAAACGAATGATGGTTGAAGAAATGTTGAGAGGTTACCGCAAAGAAAATTAATTTGCATACTTTAATATGTTC
>CANKGI010000166.1 GCA_947481365.1 Bacteroidota bacterium
ATATTGAAATCTCTTTTCCCCTCAAGATAATTTTCAATTGATTCAATCGAAACTTTAATGTCAAATAAAAACTTCTGAACCTAGTTATTCATAAATCAATTTTTTGGTTTGATTTAATGATTCGATGAAGTATGGATTTGATAAAGATTTATCTGTTATTAAATCAACAGGGCGATTAAAAAGTTCTTCAAATTTATCGGCAAGTATAAAATACGAATCGGCATAATCGCCATATTCCATTTTATTGAAAGTAATTAATAAATCAATATCACTTTGGTCGTTGAAGTTATTGGTACACACCGATCCAAATGCAAAAAGGGATTTCACATTATACATGGTGCACAATGTTTTTATTTTATCAATATTATTTTCGATGATGCTTTGCATAACGTTAACAAAACTAAGTTTTTAAAGATACTTGTGCAAGTATACAGCTTTGCTGCCACGAGCTGAAGGTTTTGAAGGCGCACCGCATTAGTTTTTGAAGGGAGAATTAGGTAGGGTAAAAGATGCAGGTTACAGGTTCCAAGATGATTTGGTGCTATATTCAATTCTCAATTTTCAACTTTCAATTATTAGCCAAATCATTTTCCTGAATTATTTTTTATCTTGCGCCAAATGAAGAAATATCTTTTTGTAATTGCGCTTGTTTTCTTCTCCACTCTAAATTCATTTGCCCAGCGGCCAAATAGTTTTTCGTTTGATGTAGTTCAGTTCATCAACGATCTCGAAGACTTTATTGATAAAGGCGGAAAGAGTGAAGCAAAAGATGCCATGTCGGAGTTTGAAAGTTTTTACAACTCAGGGAAATTTAGCAACACACAAAAAATATTCATCATTAAAATGAGCAATGAAATGCTCAATCGCAATTTTCAGATTTCGCCCGATTTCGAAAATTATTTACGTGCCATGAACGGAATTGCTCAAAGTAATCAGGTTGATAAATTTGATAACTGGCACAAAGCACTCAACAATTCGCTACTCATTTCAAAAGATGCATTTACCAAATTTCTTATCGTATCGCGAAATATTTATGGCGATCATATTGTAGCCCAATCGGGTTATATGAAATGGATGAGCACCAGTGCCGAAGTTGATTTGCAAACAAAAGGCGAACCTGCATTTATATTTAAAAATCTCGATTTGTTTTGCTACACACCTGGCGATACATTGGAAGTTTATAAAACATCAGGAAAGTATTTTCCGGCTACAAATACGTGGGTTGGTAAAGGTGGAAAAAGTGATTGGACACGTGTGGGAATAGACAGCAATCATATTTATGCAATTTTAAAGTCGTATAAAATTGATATGTCATCGGGAATGCTAATTGCCGATACAGCTATGTTTTATAACATCAAATTATTTAAAGAACCATTGATGGGTAAATTTACCGATAAACCCATGGGACAATCAATGGGCGATAAATCTCCTTATCCTCAATTCGAATCGTTTAAAAAGAATTTTACAGGACTCAATTTTGGTCGTGGAAAATACACTGGTGGGTTGGGAATGAAAGGCGCAACCATTACTTGTAAAGGTATTGATAGTGTACCTGCAGTTTTGTTGTTTATGTTTAAAGAGCGGCCTGCTTTAAAAATTTCGGCTCAAGAGTTTTTGGTTCATGCAAATAAAATCAGTACCAAAAAAGCATCAGCTGTTTTGTTTCTTGACAAAGACTCGATTTCGCATCCTCAACTCGAATTTACGTATAGGCTAAATGATAACTATATCATTCTTTATCGAAATGATGAAGGTATTAGTCAAACACCTTTTTTAGACGGCTATCACAATGTTGAGTTTTATTGTGATGAAATAAAATGGGATCTCAATAATCCGAAAATTGATATCGATATGATTAACGATAATGCTCCGGCAAGATTCGAATCGGTTAATCATTTTAGGGATTATCGTTACGAAAAAGTAGAGTTTATGCTTTCGTATAATCCATTGCAGCGAATAAAACTGTATTGCGAGAAAAATAAAATCAATGGTTTTAATATCGAAAATTATTCAAGAGCTTTTCAAAGTTTAAAAAGCGAAATCAAAATTCAGATGATTGATTTACACTCAAAAGGTTTTGTAAATTATGATTCGAAAACAGAATATGTAACAGTAAAAAGAAAACTGATTGATTATGTTAATGCACACAACGGAAAAACAGATTACGATGCCATCACTTTCGAATCGGTTATTAAGCGCGACCCCAATGCTGCAATCAGTTTAATTAATAACGACCTGCAAATACAAGGTGTGCGCAAGTTTTATTTTAGTGATTCGCAAAATGTTTACATCATACCTAAAGAACAAATTGTTACACTAAAGAAAAATCGGAACATGGATTTTTCTGGAAAACTTCGTTCAGGCAAAGTTGAATTTTATGGAAATGGATTTTCATTTGACTATGTACGTTTTGAAGTTCGTTTGAACAACGTGGATTCGATGAAATTTTTATATCACGATTCAAAATCAGGAATTGATTTACCTGTAAAAAGTGCTTTAAATAATATTTATGGAACGCTTGCAATTGATCATCCTTATAACAAAAGCGGAAGGAAAAAATATCCAGGTTATCCTTGGTTTAAATCGGATATCGGGTCGAGTGTGTTTTACAACAAGCCCTCAACACAAAATGGTGTGTATGATAAAAATCGTTTCTATTTCAGTGTCGACCCATTTACGATGGATAGTTTGAATGAAATAGATTTGGAACACATGGCCTTGCCGGGCACACTTGTATCCGGAGATATTATTCCCGACCTCAAACATTTTTTGTATTTGCAACCCGACAAATCGTTAGGATTTAAATTGGCTTCTCCAGAGCAAGGTTATCCATTGTACCTTGGCAAAGGACGTGGTTTTGTTGATTTATCGTTGAGCGATGAAGGTTTTTTTGGCAAAGGAAATTTGAAATATCTGTCGTCAACATCGGTTTCCGATCAGTTCATATTTTTACTCGACTCAATGAATGCACAATGCAATACATTTGATAATTTACGCACTGCAACTTACCCTACAGTAAAAGCTACTAATGTCTATGAACACTGGTTGCCACACGTAGATACGATGTTTGTTACACGCACACAAGAATATATTTCTTTTTCGGATAACAGAGCAACCCTTGATGGAACATTAATTTTAACGCCAACAGATTTACGTGCTCGAGGAATCACAAATATTGAAGAAGCTCAATTGCTTTCACAAGATTTTTGGCTTCAACCCGATAACGTGTTATCAGAAAATTGTACTTTCAGAATTCGTGCTTTGCAAGATTCTTCAAAGTTTTGGTTTAACTCGGCATCGGCAAAAGCCAATGTTAGTTTGCTCGATAGAATTGGAAATTTTACATTCAATGTTGGTGGGCTGAATGCTAATTTTTCATACAATCAATATGCTGGTTCTTTCGAACAATTTATTTGGTACATGGATCATAAAAAAGTTGATTTCAGAACTTACATGATTAACAATGAAGCTGCATCATATTTGGTTTCGGTTCGTCAAGGGCAAGATTCATTACGTTTTACAACAGGACTCTCTACACTCGACCTGAAAGATTTTACTTTGTACTCGAAAAAAATTCCTTTTATCAGAGTGGGCGATGCGCGTATTTTTACCGACAGTCAGCAAGCAACCATAAAAGCCGATGCCGATATGCAAACCTTATATCGCGCAAATATTACAGCCGATACCATTACAAAATATCACAGCATCGAAAACAGTACACTTAAAATTGGTGGACGATTTAAACTGGATGGAACTGGAGATTACGAGTATATTGATAGGAAGAAAAATAAGCAGAAATTCTTTTTGAGCACAATTGAAATAAATCCGCAACATCAGTTATTTGCAAAATCAATTATTCCCGATTCAACAAAATTTTATGTTGGTCCACATATCCGTTTTAAAGGAAATGCTTTACTTAAAAGTGTTGTTAAAAATCTCGAATACGAAGGTTATTTCTTAGCTGAGCACAAAATGATTTTGCCTCGTACCGACTGGTTTAAAAATGCAGCTGTTGTAAATCCCGATTCGGTTTACATCAATGTGCAAGCCGATTTAGTCAATCAAAATCGTCAAACACTCTCTGTTGGAATGAATATTTCATTGGATTCTACACATGCTTATCCAAGCTTCTTTTCGCGTAAACGTAGTGCTTCCGATCATGAACTCATCAAAGTTGAAGGAACATTATTTTATGATGAGAAAGCCAACGTTTTCAAAATGGGATCTTACAATAAAATTTTTAAAGAAACACCTAAAGGAAACTTAATGGTGTTTAATGAAGCCAAGAAGAATTTTTATACAGAAGGAAAATATCATATCGGTTTTGAAGGAAGTAAGTTTGAAATAAACGCTGCCGGTAATGCAAATTACAGTTTCATGGATACCAGTTTTAATATGAAGCTGGTGATGTTGCTTAATTTTCCATTCCCACAAGCTGCATTGAGATCAATGTACGATTCGCTAACAGATCAATCCCTCATTGCTGCCCAGCCAGAGTTCGATCCTGTGTTTTTAACCAAAGCTCTTTCTGAAGTTGTTGAAGAAAGAAATGTTAAAAAAATAAAAGAAGAAATTGAAGATAATAATTCAATTCGTTTGATAAATGATTTGGAAAAAACAATCTTTATTTCGGATATGAATGTGAAATGGAATCAAGCAACTCGATCGCTTATTTCAGTTGGTGATATTGGTATCAACTCGTTTGATAAATATAAATTTGAGCGTAAAATAAGAGGTAAAATGGAATTGGTGAAACGAAGGAGTGGTGACGATTTTACGCTGTATTTGCAATCGCCACAAGGCAGTTGGTATTTCTTTAAATATCAAAAAGGTATTATGTATGTAATTGGATCTGATTTGGAGTTTAACAAAATTTTGAAAGATCAAATCGATAAAGTTTCGAAAGATGAGTATAAATTGCGTCTCGCAAATATCTCGGCAAGGAATCAATTTGTGAAAGCAATGAAATCAAAATAAATAGTAATAAGATGAGTATAATGCTGATTGTTTTTTTACTGGTTGCATATTTATTAGGTTCAATTCCTAATGCAGTTTGGTATGGTAAAATATTTTTCGGAATTGACGTACGCGAACATGGTAGCGGAAATGCAGGTGCTACAAATGTGCTTCGTACTTTCGGAAACAAAGCCGGATTTGTAGTCTTCTTTTTAGATTTTGTGAAAGGATATATTGCCACCAAATTACCAGAATGGTTTTCACTTTGCGACAAAGTTGATTTGTTAAATTTTCAAATGTTGTTTACTGTGGTTGCTATTGTTGGGCACATGCTACCTGTGTTTGCGCAATTTAAAGGAGGAAAAGGAATTGCTGTGTTGTTTGCAGGAATTTTTGCGATGGATTATCGTGTTGCACTAACTTGTCTTTTTGTTTTTATATTCATTGTGGCTGTAACAAAATTCATTTCTGTTGGAAGCATGATTGGCGGATGTATTAGTCCATTTGTTGTTGGTTATTTATATGATTGGAAAGAATATGGATTCATGGCATTTTGTGCTGTAATTGGAGTGATGGTTGTTTATACTCATCGGAAAAATATTAAGCGTTTATTAGCTGGGAATGAAAACAAATTCGCATTTTCAAAAAAAGGAACTCAATAAATAATGGCAACAAAACAACATATTGTCGAAGCTCCGGTTGTTGAAACAATTGATGGAATTACAACGGGTGCAAATCTGATTATTTATAACGATGATGTAAATACATTTGAACATGTAATTGAATGTTTGGTGCGTATTTGTAATCACGATTTTATACAAGCCGAGCAATCAGCAACCATCATTCATTATAAAGGAAAATCAATTGTTAAAACTGGCACTTATGGTGAATTAGCTGCCATGTGCCAGGCATTATGTGATGAAGGTTTGAGTGCAGTGATAGGTGAATAATTTAAAATAACTCAATAACTCAATAACTAATAACTCAATAACTAATAACTCAATAACGATATGTTAAACAAATTAGTAGCAAATGCCGAAGAAGCGGTAAAAGATATTCGCGATGGAGCAACAATCATGCTTGGAGGTTTTGGACTTTGTGGTATTCCCGAAAATTGTATCACTGCTTTGGTAAAAAGCGGTGTAAAAAATCTTACTTGTATTTCAAACAATGCCGGAGTTGATGATTTTGGAATTGGCAAAATGTTGCAAACACGTCAAGTGAAAAAAATGGTTTCAAGTTATGTTGGCGAAAATGCAGAATTTGAACGTCAGTTATTAAGTGGCGAATTGGAAGTGGAACTTATTCCTCAAGGAACTTTAGCTACAAGATGTTTGGCTTCAG
>CANKGI010000167.1 GCA_947481365.1 Bacteroidota bacterium
ATTTGCCTAAGCAGTTTTTGAGGAAGGTTCATTGATTTGATCAGTTTATTAGATGATTAGATAATTTGATGATGATGGATGATTTTATTAGTGATGAAGGGATGAGGTGATGAAAGGATGAGGGTGATTAGATAAAGAGAAGTCGCGATTTCAGATAACTAAATGATTTGAAGATGAAGATGATTCGATAATTAGATAATTTGATGATGAGATATTGAGATTTGAGAATCGAGATATTGAGAAGTGAGATGCGAGATGTGAGAATTGATTTAGGCTCTTAAATTTAATAAAATAGTAAAATAATTTGCATTTATAGTTCAGTTAATTTATTATTGAGTAGTTTTTCTACTCAAACTGTGGCTCATTTTCTGTGACTCACGAAGCGAAGCTGTGCAATTAAGGAATTTTAAGTTTTGAATGTTAAATTATAAATACGTTCTGTTCTTTCAATCTCACTAGCTAACAACATGTTGCTTTTCTCTTCAATTTATTGATGTTAGACACCCTCATTACTTCTAAAACCCGAATAAAATTGCTCCTTAAGTTCTTTTTGAATGAAAGTACTTCATCCTATTTGCGTAATTTGGAAAGTGAATTTGGTGAAAGTTCAAATGCCATCCGATTAGAACTAAACAAATTTGAAGAAGCAGGTTTGTTAAACACTTCTTTGGAAGGAAATAAAAAAATATTTAAGGCAAACATTACTCATCCATTATTTAAAGATATCAGGAATATTTTAATGAAACATACCGGACTTGATCAAATTGTTGAAGAAGTGATTCAAAAACTTGGTGATGTTGAAAGGGTATATCTTGTAGGTGATTTGGCCAAAGGTATAAACAGTTCAGTTGTTGACCTCATTTTTATTGGAAATTTAAATAAGAAATATTTAATCAACCTTATTGAAAAATCTGAGAAAATTATTTCTAAAAAAATTAAATATATCATTTATTCAGAAGAGGAGTTTTTGGTTTACAGGAAACAGTTGAAGAATGAGTTATTTATTTTGTGGGTGAAAGAATGAAAGAAGTGAGATGGTGAGATGGCGAGAAGTGAGAAGTGAGAAATTATTGAGTTAGTGGATTAGAGAATGAGTGATTCTTGATTGAATTTAAAAAGTTAAATAGCATTGGAAATAAAAAATAAAAAGGTATTAGTTACCGGAGCTGATGGATTTATCGGCAGTCATTTGGTGGAAAGATTATTGGAAGAAGGATGTAAAGTAAAAGCATTTTGCTATTATAACTCTTTTAACTCATGGGGATGGATCGATTCGTTTCCAAAAGATAAAATTAATCAACTAGAGATTTTCACAGGTGATGTACGCGACCCAAATGGAGTTCGTGAAGCCATGAAAAATTGTGATCTCGTTTTTCACCTTGCCGCATTGATAGCTATTCCATATAGTTATCATTCTCCAGATAGTTATGTTGATACAAATATAAAAGGAACATTAAACATAGTCCAGGCAGCGAAAGATCTGAATATTGAAAAAGTTCTCGTAACCTCTACATCTGAAGTTTACGGAACAGCCCTATACGTTCCAATAGATGAAAAACACCCACGTCAGGGACAATCTCCATATTCTGCAACTAAAATCGGTGCTGATCATTTAGCCGACTCATTCTTTAGAAGTTTTAACCTACCCGTTACGATTGTGCGACCATTTAACACATATGGACCTCGTCAATCTGCACGTGCTGTTATTCCAACTATCATCACTCAGTTGCTTGCAGGTAAAACAGAAATTAAATTAGGAGCTATTCACCCTACACGCGATTTACTATTTGTAAAAGATACAGCAAACGGATTTGTAGAAATTGCAAAGTCGGATAGAACTATTGGTGAAGAAATTAATATTGCAACATCATCAGAAATAACAGTTGGTGATCTTGCTCAAAAAATTATCAATATCATCAATCCTTTAGCAAAAATTATTACTGACGATATAAGATTAAGACCTGAGAAAAGTGAAGTGGAAAGATTATTCGGCAGTAATAAGAAAATTCTAGAAATCACAAATTGGAAACAACAAACGTCTTTGGATGAAGGGTTAAAATTGACAATCGATTGGTTTAGCAAACCTGAAAATTTGCAACGATATAAAACCGATATTTACAATGTTTAGCCGTTAGCTTTTAGCAATTAGCCTTTAGCTGTTGGAGGTTTGAAGTTGGATGCAGGTAACAAGATGCAGGATGTGGGAGACGAGATGCGAGAAATGAGAATCTAGCATTTTAAAAATAGCTATTAGCAGTTAGCCTTTAGCTGTTGGAGGTATTAAGTTGGATGCAGGTAACAAGATGCAGGATACAGGATGCAGGATGTGAGAAATGAGAATCAAGCTTTAGTTGTTAGCTTTTAGCTGTTAGGAATTAGTAAAAATTGGAAATTAGTTTAGTAAGCTATAAAAAATGAATAAGATGTTTGAAGAGGTAGTTACATTTATAAGAAATTATTACAATACTCCTGAAGGATTTATCCCACTTCATGAACCTAGGTTTACTGGTAATGACAAAAAATATGTAATGGATGCAATAGATTCAACTTTTGTTTCGTCAGTTGGAAAATATGTAGACAAATTTGAAGAGATGATTCGTGAATATACCGATGCGAAATATGCTATAGCAACTGTAAATGGAACAGCTGCATTACATATGAGTTTATTGCTTGCCGGTACAAAACGTGATGAGCTTGTAATCACCCAACCTTTGTCATTCATAGCAACCTGCAATGCCATCAGTTATATTGGAGCCGAGCCATTATTTGTAGATGTTGATATGGATACTCTGGGTCTATCAGCCGAAAAACTTGGGCTTTTTCTAAAAGATAAAACAGAAATAAAAAATGGCTTATGTTACCATAAACAATCTGGAAAAAGAATTGCTGCCTGTGTTCCAATGCATACATTCGGTCATCCAGTTGCAATTGATAAAATTGCTGAATTATGCACTCGTTACAAAATTGCATTAGTGGAAGATGCTGCTGAATCAATAGGAAGCACTTATAAAGGAAAACATACAGGAACATTTGGATTACTTGGAGCATTTAGTTTTAATGGAAACAAAACCATAACCTGTGGTGGTGGTGGAGTTATTGTTACCAATGACGAACAATTAGCTAAACTAGCAAAACACTTAACCACACAAGCAAAGGTTCCTCACAAATGGGAATTTGTACACGACCACATTGGATATAATTATCGATTGCCAAATTTAAATGCTGCTCTTGCTTGTGCTCAAATTGAAAAACTTGAAGAGTTTGTTTTAAACAAACGTGAACTGGCATCTCAATACCAACAATTATTTTCAGACAAACCTGAATTTCATTTTTATGTTGAACCCAAAGAAAGTCGGTCAAATTATTGGCTCAATGTGGTTCTTCTGAAAAACAAAACAAAGCGAGATGAATTTCTGACCTATACAAATGAACATGGTGTGATGACAAGGCCTGCATGGGCGCTAATGAATAAACTTGAAATGTTTAAACAATGTATTTGTGAAGATGTTTCAAATGCAATATTCATAGAAGACAGATTAGTGAATTTACCTAGTAGTGTTAGAATTAATAACTAAATAGTTTTGTTGTTTTAATATTTCTATTGTTCTTTTTTCTTGATAAAAAAGAACCCAAAAATCAAGACTTACATAAAATACTTGAAAACGTATATTGAACTTTTCCCCTCGCATATCAAGCCGTCACGCTGATTAAGTCTCAGGTTATGCGTGACTCGTGATATGCTTACTTTTCCAAACTCTGAAAAGTACAATTCGTTTTCTGTCGTATTTTCTGAATGTCGATCTTTATAATGGAGTTTAAAAATTGTGCTTGTGAGGATATTTCTAATGCAATTTTCATAGAAGATAGATTGGTGAATTTACCTAGTAGTGTTAGGAGAGGCGAGAAATAAGAAGCGAGACTTGAGAGGTTGATATAGTGAGAGGGTGAGATAGCAAGTGTGCACTGATATTAAAAATGTATATTTTTTGTTCTTTTTTCTTGATAAAAAAGAACCCAAAAATCAAGACTTACACAAAATACTTGAAAACGTATATTGAACTTTTCTCCTCGCATATCAAGCCGTCAGGCGGATTAAGTCGAAGATTATGCGTGACTCGTGATAAGCTTACTTTACCCAACACTGAAAAGTACAACACATTTTATGTCGTATTTTCTGAATGTCGATCTTTATAATGGAGTTTAAAAATTGTGCTTGTGAGGATATTTCTAATGCAGTTTTTGTTGAAGAGAGGTTGGTGAATTTACCTAGTAGTGTTAAAGTTTAACTTTTGAAAGAGAGCAATATTCTAAATATTATCAGTGAAGGAGAAAATCAAAAGACTGAATTTAAAACATCATTTGGAAAAGCTGTAATTGAAAGTGTGGTAGCATTTTCAAACACCAACGGAGGCAAAGTTATCGTTGGGGTCAATGATTCAAAAGAAATAGTTGGTATTGATTTGTCATCAGAAACCATTAAAAATTTTATCAACGAAATAAAGCAAAATACAAACCCACAAGTTATACCTGATATTTTAACTTTCAAGGTAGATCATAAAAATATTGTTGTGATTGAGGTTCCTGAATACCCTATTAAACCTGTTAGCTTTAAAAATAAATATTTTAAGAGGTTTGCCAACTCAAACCATTTAATGAGCCTTGATGAGATTGCCAATGAATATATAAAAACGATCAACAGCAGTTGGGATTTTTATCCTGATGGTATTCATACGCTTGAAAATATTTCGACAGAAAAAGTTGAGAGATTTATTAATAAAATTGAAAAACGAACCGACACTCAGATCAAATTATCTCCTTTAGAGTTTCTAAACAAGTTAGAATTTCTTAGGAATAATCAACTTACTTATGGAGTTTATTTGTTATTTGTAAAAGATTTCTGTTCGATAAGTGATGTGCAAGTTGGACGATTTAAAAGCGATATTACAATCATTGACAGTATTTCACTTAATTCAGATTTATTTACTGAAGTGGATGAAATTATAGCTTTTATAAAAAAGCATTTAATGGTTGAGTTTATTATTACAGGCAAACCACAGCGGGATGAGCGCTTCGATTATCCACTTGATGCCATTAGAGAAATAGTTGTGAATATGGTGGTACATCGCGATTATAGAGATAGCAGTGGAAGCATTATTAAAATATTTGACAATCGAATTGAGTTTTATAATCCGGGGAAACTTTATGGAGATATTACTTTAACAGATTTGCTTTCGGGTAATTATAGCTCAAAGGTTCGAAATAAATTAATTGCAAGAGCTTTTAAGGAAGCAGGTATTATTGAGAAATATGGTTCAGGTATAAAACGAGTGTTAGATATTTGTAAGGATCAAGGAATCATTCCTCCCAAATTTGAAGAAGTATTTAATGGTTTAAAAGTTACTTTATTTAAAGAAAAGTTAACAGGAAATGTTATCGATAGTATTAATTATGAAGCCATTGATAGTACTGAAAATGATACTGAAAATGATACTGAAAATGATACTGAAAATGATACTGAAAAGCGCATTGGTAAAATAATGCAAATGATAAAGATAAATAAGAAAATATCGGTAGCGAAGTTGGCTAAGGAATGTGGTGTAAGCAGGATTACAATATCGAGAGACGTGGATAAATTAAAAAGCAGCGGAATACTTAAACGCATAGGACCTGATAAGGGCGGATACTGGGAGACAGTAAAATGATAATAGAGTGATGGCTAGACCATCTTGGGCGTTAATGAATAAACTTGAAATGTTTAAACACTGTATTTGTGAAGATGTTTCAAATGCAGTTTTTATAGAAGATAGATTAGTGAACTTACCGAGTAGCGTAAAAATATAAATTGAAAGAAAATATTATTCTTATTGGTGGAGGTGGGCATTGTAAATCAATAATCGATGTTATCGAATCGACTGAAAAATATAATATCTTAGGTATAATCGATCAAAAAGAAAGAATCGGTGAAGTCATACTTGGTTACAAGATTATTGGCAGTGATGACAACATTGATGATTTGATTAAGACTTGCAAGAATTTTCATATCACCGTTGGCCATATAAAATCAAATCACACCAGAGTAAAACTCTACAATTTAATTAAATCCAAAGGAGGTCATTTTTCAATTATCATCTCCCCTAATGCATATGTTTCAAAGCATGCTGTGATTAATGAAGGTACAATTATTATGCACCATGCTTTTGTAAACTCATCAGCGAAAATTGGAGTAAATTGTATCATCAATACGTCATCGGTAATTGAACATGATTCAGAG
>CANKGI010000168.1 GCA_947481365.1 Bacteroidota bacterium
CCAACTGAATAATGCTGAAATATCACGTTGCTAAATTTTTTATAACGTGGTAGAGATAATAAACAAAAAAGCCGTTTCATATTTATGGAACGGCTTTTTTAATTTATGAATAATAAATTTCTTCAAACAAATTATCTTTCTATTTTTGGCAACCTAAAATATTAGTAATTATGATCAGAGAATATATTGAACAAAACCGCCAACGCTTTTTAGACGAATTGTTTGAATTGCTTCGTATCCCATCAATCAGTTCCGATTCGGCAAATAAAAACGACATGATTACTTGTGCCGAATTTGTGAAAGAAAAACTTATCGCTGCCGGTGCTGATAAGGTAGAAGTTTGTCCTACAGCCGGACATCCGATTGTGTATGGCGAAAAAATAATCGACCCTAAATTACCAACTGTTTTGGTCTACGGTCATTACGATGTTCAACCTGTTGTTCCACTTGATTTATGGGACACACCACCATTTGAACCAACCATAAAGAAAACAGCAATACATCCTGAAGGAGCCATATTTGCTCGTGGTTCAGCCGATGATAAAGGTCAATTTTACATGCACGTAAAAGCATTTGAAATGATGATGAAAACCAATTCGCTTCCTTGCAATGTAAAGTTTATGATTGAAGGTGAAGAAGAAGTTGGCAGTGAAAATTTGGGTAAGTTTATTGTTGCCAACAAAGAGCGTTTAAAATCAAATGTGGTTATGATTTCGGATACATCGATGATTGCTAATGATGTTCCGAGTATTGATGTTGGATTACGCGGATTGAGTTATGTTGAAGTAGAAGTTACCGGACCAAAAATTGATTTACACTCGGGAGTTTATGGAGGTGCTGTTGCCAATCCGATAACCATATTGGCAAAAATGATTGCTTCTGTTCATGATGAAAATAACCATATTACCATTCCGGGATTTTATGATGATGTGATCACTTTAACTGATGCCGAAAGAGCCGATTTAAATAAAGCACCGTTTAATCTTGATGATTATAAAAAAGATTTAGCTATTGATGATGTATGGGGAGAAAAAGGTTATACAACACTTGAACGCACAGGTATTCGTCCAACATTTGAATTAAACGGAATTTGGGGAGGTTTTACCGGTGAAGGTTCGAAAACAGTTTTGCCTGCAAAAGCATTTGCAAAAATTTCGATGCGCATTGTACCTCATCAAAAAAATAAAAATATCACTGCATTACTCACAAAATATTTTGAGAGCATCGCTCCAAAAAGTGTGAAAGTTGTAGTGAGAGATTTACATGGTGGCGAACCAGTAATTACACCAACTGATTCGGTTGCATATATTGCTGCAGCAAAAGCAATCGAAACAGCATTTGGTAAAAAGCCGGTGCCTACACGCAGTGGTGGCAGTATTCCTATTGTTGCATTGTTTGAACAAGAGCTTGGATTAAAATCTGTTTTGATGGGCTTTGGTTTAGATAGCGATGCTTTGCACTCGCCAAACGAACATTATGGTGTATTCAATTACTTAAAAGGAATTGAAACCATCCCGTATTTCTTTAAAAATTTTACTGAAGCCAGTAAATAGTATTTACTGTTTGTTTTTAAAACAAAAAGAGTCTCCTTGCAAAGGAGATTTTTTTTGGCATAATTGGTAAATATTTGCTTAAAAACATCTTTAGTTGTAAAAAAAGGTTAAATATTGTAATCGAAAGTTTTTGCAATAAAACCTTCTTAAACTAAACCATATTAAGATGAATAATAAGTACTATTTACAAGCAGTAGCTGCTTGTCGAGTTTTCGTAGTTTTCACTTTTCTGATTATTATTTCCTCAATTTACTGCCACCTTCAAGCACAACAGGTTTCAACCGGTTATTCTTTTTCAACTTCAAACATTGCACCGTATGTTCCTATAACTGGTGGCCATGTTATTGGAACTTCGAATGATGACGATAACTATTATTTAGATTCAATTGGATTTTCATTTAACTATAATGGTTCAGTTTATACTGCCATGTATATTGACGCAAACGGATATCTTGTATTAGGATATACATCACCAATTGATAGCTACTTTGGCGGACACCCGATTGGTAGAAACAAAAGATGTATAGCTGCATTCACAAATGATTTACAAGGTAAAAATTTATCGACAAGTGCCATGCGAATACAAACTATTGGTGCTGCTCCATTTAGAACATGCGTGGTTCAATTTTCAGATTGGTCGTTATATCCAAGTCCCGATACTTCAACTTATAATGATTTTTATAATTTCCAATTCAGACTGAACGAAAATAATGGATACGGTACAGTGCAAATTGTTTATGGACATATGTCGGCTACATCAACAAGTCTTGCTCCTTTTGGTACAATTAGCAGCACACTTGGTGCACAAGTTGGTTTGAGTGGTGATACATTGGCAGATTTTAATGACCGCACAGGATCATTGTGGTCGACAACAACTGCAGGGGTTACAAATACAGCATCGGTTACAACCTATTCGGGTAATTTGCCCGACTCGGGAAGATCTTTTTTATGGACACCTGTTTGTGCCATTTCATACGACACTATTTCTACAACAACGCCAAATGCTTGCTCAGGAAATACATCGATGATTATTTCGGGGGCATCGCCAACTAGTAATTATTTAACTTATGCATACGAATGGATATCGAGTATTACAGGATTGCCAGGTTCATACTCAAGTGCATTGGGTTCAAATACATCGCAAGATTATTATCCAATATATATTACCAACGATACTTGGTTTAAACGTGTGGCAACTTATGGTACAAGCTGTGCCGATACAACAACTGCTTTAAAAGTTACAGTTATTAATTCGAACACATGGAATGGGTCGGTTAGCAATGCTTGGGCAAACCCTTCAAACTGGGGTTGTGGCAGGGTTCCGCTTTCAACAGATAGTGTTGTAATTCCTTCGGGTGTTACAAATATGCCTGTAATTATTGATGGTGGAAGAATTGTAAACAGCATAACCATTTTAAGCGGAGCAACATTAACATTAAACAATGCCGCTTCGGCACTTATTGTATTAGGAACTTTTACCTTAAACGGAACCATAACAAACTCCAATGGTTCGGTAACTTTTGCAGGAAGCAATTTACAGGTGATACCTGCTGCTACTTATAATAATCTTGTTTTAAATAATGCTTACGGATTCAATACATCCGGAAATATTACCGTGAACGGAACACTTACGTTTACAGCAGGAAGTGTTTCAATTGGCAATAACAATCTCACTTTATTTGGAACAACCTCATCGATGAGCGGATACAATTCATCCAAATATGTTATTACAAATGGAACGGGAACTTTAAATATTCAGAACATTGGTGCAACAGGAAGAACAGGCGTTGTAACATTTCCTGTAGGAAATAACAACACATCGTATAATCCAATTACCATTTTAAATGCAGGAACTAGTGATGAATTTAAATCAAGAATAGTTGCAGGAGTTAGCACCAATTACAATGCAAGTGGAACACCAACAGGTTCCGCAGTATCTGCTTTTGTTGTTAATAAAACTTGGGTGATGAACGAAACTGTTGCTGGTGGAAGCAACGCTACCATTACTGTTCAATGGAACACTTCTGACGAACTTACGGGCTTTACAAGAGCATCATCATACACACCATACTTTGCAGCATCATGGACTAATACCTCTTCAACATCTGCAGCATCGGGAACAAATCCATATACCAAATCAATGACAGGAGTGAGCATTTTATCAGAATTTACTGTTGCTTGTTGCGGTGCATTACCGGTTGATTTAATTTCATTCACTGGAATAAACAAAGGCAAAAACATTGAACTTAATTGGTCAACAGCTAACGAAATAAATAACGATCATTTTGAACTGCAGCGTTCGGTTGACGGATCACTGTTCATAGTTATTGGTAACATAAAAGGAAACGGAACAAGTAATTCGGTTAACAATTATCAGTTTATAGATGATGAGATTCTGAAACAAGTTCAGAATGACAACGCAACCATATACTATCGTTTAAATCAGATTGATTTTGATGGAAAGGCTAACGAGAGTAAAATGATTTCGGTAAATATCTCAAAGAGCATTGCTGACATTACTGTTGAGGTTAATCCAAATCCATTTAACAGTTTGCTAAAAGTAAACGTAAGTTCATTTAAAGCCGAGCAAGTCAATTTGGTTTTAACTGATATAACCGGCAAAGTATTGATTGATGAAATGCTTGATGTTACTGAGTCAGCCAAAGATTTTACAATAGATAAAACCGATCATTTAACACCCGGTGTGTATATGATAATGCTTCATTCTAACTCGGGAACTTTAGTTAAAAAAGTAATTAGAGGGAACTAAAGGAATCAAAATTTTATCAGTATCATACTGAATATTCCTGCTATCATAATTAGTTTAAGAACTAAACTAAGGCGTGAAAAATGCTTTTTGGTTGTAGCTTTATTCACCATGTAGAAAACCGACAGGCTTGGCACAAGCACCAAAATCAGTATGTAAAAACTGAATATATTTTCGCTGTATTTTGATTGAAATGAAATTTGGTTGGTATAAAGCAGCAACAGC
Organism: Bacteroidota bacterium; assembly: GCA_947481365.1. Classification (GTDB taxonomy): domain Bacteria; phylum Bacteroidota; class Bacteroidia; order UKL13-3; family UKL13-3; genus CAIUEQ01. Next base: position 4,546 of record CANKGI010000168.1, read on the forward strand.
ATAATACCACCAACAAAAATCAAATTCATGGATTGTATTACATTTTTTGTTTTGGCAATTCCTGCAACGATGGGTAATGTTTTGCAGTTGTAGTTTCTATCACCATCAATATCCTCCGTGTCTTTTATGATCTCGCGAATAAGTGTGCTAATGAACGCGAATGATGAATAAAACAGAATGAGATGAACAGGTATAGATTTATTAAACAGCCAAATAATAAACACCATAAATCCGCTTAAAAACGAAATAACAATATTGCCTATTAAAAACTGTTTTTTAAAACTAACCGAATATAAATACAACAAAACAGAGCTGGTAATAACTGCAAAAACCACTTGAATATTAATGAACATGCTTGCAGTAATTGCCAAAACATTAAGCACCGAATGAAATAGAATGGCTTGTCTTCTCGAAAAAATATTTCCAATAATTACCTTTCCGGGTTTGTTAATGATATCAAGTTTTACATCGTAGTAATCGTTGATAATGTAACCTGCAGCAGCCGTTAGTGCTACCGAAATTAAGAGCAAAATAAATTTTCGGTCGAGTAAATCTTCAGCTATCAAATAATCGTTGAGGCAGAAATAACAAAGCATCATGGCAATCATCATGATGATGACATTGACAACGCGTATTAAATTAAAAAAGGCGAATATTTTTTGCATCAATCTATATCGGTTACTCCACCCGAAACAATAAATTTCATTACCTCTGTTGGGTTGCCATCAAAAGGTTTTATTTTATTTTTATCAACCAAAAACAGATTTCCAGAGAATGCGTACGAGTGAGGAAAATACACAGCAGACAAACCAGGAAGGTTAAGTTTTGTTAAATCGTCTTGCGTTACAAAACCTGGTTTAAAAAGTCCTTCCGACATTTCGACAAGCACAGGGCGTGTAAATTTTTTCTTATCGCCTACAAATGCTTCCATAAAATCTTTTACCGATGTGTAAATAATTTTTACAAACGGAACGCGTGAAAGCAAATCATCTATGAGTGAAAAAAGTGGTTCGGTTATGATACGTGTTCCAATCCAGCCCAGCAGCATAATTGAGACAATAACAATGACGAATCCAATTGCAGGAATACCGAAATCAAACAATTTATCAAGCCACATTACAATCGACTTAATAATGCTGTAGGTAATTGCAAACGGTAATGCAACCAACAAACCCTTCATAAAATAATTAATCAGGTTTGCGATTCGCTTTTTAAAACCAATTTTGATATTTTCTTTAGTTACTGTCATGGTAATTTATTCTAATTCCAATCCAAATGCATTGCGAAGATCATTCAGTAATGGATTTTTTTCGGCCATTACTTTAAATTTTTCTTCGGAGGTAAAAGCTTTTTTAAAATGATTTTGTTGGTTAACTATAATGTTAAAATCGAAAGTAGAATTACCCAATGCACCTCTGAAATAAGGAACAATATGTGTCCTGTCGTTTTCAAACATTTCTTTCTCGTGAATACTGGCTAATTCCATCTCTACACAATTTTCGCCACTTACTTTAATGATGGCATTTTTATAAATCGACATCAAACTTTTCTTTCCTTTAACCATCAATTCATCTAAATACTTTTGCCAACATATTTCGAATGAATCTTGAGTGAGTTCAGTTTTAGCAATAGTTACATTTTCTAAAACGTCATCGGTTTTCGTTTCGGTTTTTATTTCTTC
>CANKGI010000169.1 GCA_947481365.1 Bacteroidota bacterium
AAACTTAACACGTACAGAAATTTTTGCTCCGGTAAATGGTATTGTTTCAAAACTAAATGTCGAAAAAGGAGAACGTGTTGTTGGTACATCACAAATGGCAGGAACAGAAATGATGCGCATTGCCAACCTAAACGATATGGAAGTGAGTGTTGATGTGAATGAAAATGATATTGTAAAAGTTCGGTTAAACGACACAGCGATGATTGATGTTGATGCATACACAAACAGAAAGTTTAAAGGAATTGTAACTGAAGTGGCAAACTCTGCAACAACAACCTCGGCAACAACTTCTGATCAGGTAACAAATTTTTTGGTAAAGATTAGAATTTTGCGCTCTTCATATGCCGATTTACTGTTAACCAAACGTGAAGTATTTCGTCCGGGCATGTCGGCATCTGTTGAAATTCATACACAAAATATTGAAGATGCAACAGCTATTCCTATTGAAGCTGTTACAATAAGAAGTAAATCTGATCTTGATACTTTAATAGATAAAACGAAGAAAAGAAATACAACTAAAGTTACCGAAATTAAAAAAGATGATGAAGTTGAAGTGGTGTTTATTTGCAATAATGATAACGTAAGTATGCGTCAGGTAAAAACAGGAATTCAAGATGATAAAATGATTCAAATTATCTCGGGAATTACTGTTGGTGATGAAATTGTGACCGGACCTTACAGTGCCATTTCTAAAACATTGAAAGGTGGCGAAAAAGTGAAAAAGGTTTCGAAGGAAGAGTTATTTGATTTGAAAGCAGAAAAGAAAAAAAACAAGTAAAATGAAATCATTACCAACACATATTGCAGTATTAGGTGGAGGAAGCTGGGGAACAGCTATAACTAAAATGCTAAGTGAGCATAAACAAAGTCATCAATCAAAAATAGAGGAGCTGATGTGGTGGGTTCGCGGAAACGACACTGCTGAATATATTCGAAAGTATAAGCACAACCCGAAGTACATTAGTTCTGTTGAAATACATGCTGAGTATGTAACTGTTTCGAGCGATATCAAAGACGTAATTTCGAAATCTCAAATTCTAGTGTTTGCTATTCCATCAGCTTTTTTAAAAGATTCATTAGCCCGAATTTCTAAAGAAGATTTGAAAGGCAAATTTATTGTGTCGGCCATCAAAGGGTTATTACCACATAGCCGTCAGATTGTTGCTGATTTTTTTCAAAATGAATTTGATGTGCCACATGAAAACCTAATGGTTATTTCTGGACCATGCCATGCCGAAGAAGTTGCTTCCGAAAAACTTTCGTATTTGACTATTGCCGGATTAAACAAATCGATCACAACTCATTTTGCATCGATGTTGGAATGCAGATACATCAGAACAATAATATCAGAGGATATTACCGGAACCGAATATGGTGCTGTGCTCAAAAATATTTATGCAGTAGCAAGTGGTATTTGCCATGGTGTAGGGTATGGCGATAATTTTCAGGCTGTGCTTATCTCAAATGCAATTCGCGAAATGGAAAGATTTCTATTTAAAGTTCATGCACATCCCCGTGAGATTAACCATAGCGCCTATCTAGGTGATTTACTTGTTACAGCCTATTCGCAACACAGTCGTAACAGAACCTTCGGAAATATGATTGGAAAAGGTTACTCGGTAAAAAATGCACAACTCGAAATGAACATGATTGCCGAAGGTTATTATGCAACAAAATCAATGTTTGAATTGAACAAAGAAAAACTGCACATTGATATGCCTATCGCAAAAGCTGTTTATAATATCATTTACAACAACAAACCTGTAAAATCTGAAATTGAGGAGCTTTGTCAAAAACTAGTCTGAAATTTACGATTTGGTTTTTCGTCACTTTTAAATTGTCTTTTATTATATCTTTGTTATGTTAGCTATGATATGTTATAGCACTTATTATCTGTGAGAAAACTATTATTCATACTTTATATACTTTGTTTAACGCAATATGGGAATAGCCAAACCATAACGTTAGGTACTGCTACAACTGCAAATACTTCATCAAGTTACCCTGCACCTTATGGTAATTGGTATTTTGGTGCACGGCATCAATTTATCATCCGTAAAACCGAAATCAATACTGCAGGAGTTACAGGAGCCAAACTAATTAATTCACTTGCTTTTAATGTAAAAACGATTGCGGGAACTGCGCTAAACGGCTTCGAAATAAAACTTGCTAACTCATCATTAACGGCTTTCCCAAGTACAGGATATTCTTTTCAGTCGGGATTTACATCTGTTTACGGACCCACAAATTATACTGACGTTGCTGGATGGAACACCCATAATTTTACCACTCCTTTTTATTGGGATGGAGTATCGAATATTATTGTCGAAGTATGTTTCAATAATTCGAATTATACATCAAATGCACTCACCTATTATTCGGCCCCCGGATTTGTAAGTTCTGCATATCGTTATGCCGACCTGTCGGGAAATTGTGTTGCCGCAGCAACTGCTGTTTCGTCAAATAGGCCAAACATGAAACTTGTTTTTGCTACATTAATTCCTCCTGTTGCAAGCTTTATTTGTGCAGATACTTTTTGGGTAAATATTCCCTCAAAAATTACAAATACGTCAACCAATTATATTAGTTCATATTGGGATATTTCAGGGTTAACAGCATCTCGCTTTTGTAATGCTTTGGGTTGTTTTATCGATTCGAACAAAAATTTAACGCGCACTTTTACAACTCCTGGAACATATGAAGTAAAGCTTGTAGCAAAAGGGTATTTGGGTGCCGACAGCATAAAAAAAACAATACATGTGCTAAATGTTTTACAAAAACCAAAAGCCAATTTTTATGCATCGTCAACCAAGGCCTCTACACCTAACGAAATATTTTTTTACGACTCAAGTTTATTTGGCGTCTCGGGTTGGGAATGGAGCATGAACCCCATTTGTTATGGCTGTGCATACGATCCTTATCAGTTTCCAAACACATTTATGCCATCGGTAAATGCCCAAAACCCATACATGTATTTGGTTGATGCCGGAATATTTGATGTTTGTTTAAAAGTATGGAACGACCTTGGTCCCGATTCTATTTGTAAGCAGAGTTACATAAACGTATCAAAAGGTTATTATATGTGCAACGGAGCCGATTCGTTTAGTAATCGCTCGAATGGTGTACTTTATGATGTGGGTGGAGCCGATCAGAATTATCAAATTGGTTTAATTGGGCAGTGCACTGCAGGTTTTGTTATCAGTCCTTCGGTTTGTGCAGATTCGATAATACTCACAGTTGATCAGTTTAGGTTACGTACAACAGACACACTTCAAATTCGTGATGGAGGAACAGCTACATCTCCAATTTTAAAGAAACTTACTGGAATTAATTTGGCTACATCAAACAAAACAATCATCGCTAAAAGCGGGAAAATGTTTTTACGAATGACCTCAGGAACAGGTACAGCTACTGCAGGAGATTCTGGTTTTGTTTTGCATTGGAATATTCATCCAACAGCATCGATTATTACTCAAAAAACTATATTGTGTGGTGGCGATAGTGTTGTATTGCGTACGGTTAAAAAATCTGGCTATACTTTTAATTGGAAGTATAACGGATTAACTCTTCCTTCATTTGTTGATTCGTTTTGTTATGCAAAATATTCTGGATATTACCAACTTGCTGTGACAACTTCAGCATGCGCTGATTCATCGTCAATAACATTAAATGCATACCCTAAAGCTCGTACAAACTTCCATGTAAATAATTATTTGCAATGTGTAAATAACAACTCATTTGTGTATACAGATAGTACAGTTTTTTTACAAGGAAAATACACCCGACTTTGGAACATGGATGATGATAATTCAAAATCAACCGATTCGATTTTTACAAAAAAATATACTAAACCCGGAACTTATTTTATTTCGCTGATAACGACAACTGATAATGGTTGCAAAGATTCGACAACTAAATATATACGCGTATCTGATGCGCCTATTTCAAAAATTGAATTTGCTACAGCCAACAGTGTTTGCGAAAATGATAGTGTTAAAATAATTTCTTCTGTTTGGAATTTAAAACAATATAAATGGTTCTTTAATAATTCTCCATTATTGTCAGATACACAATTGTATTTATGGACAAAATTATCAGGAAATTACGTGCTAAAAGTTACTGATGATTTAGGGTGTGATTCGGTTTCGGAACCTGTGAATATTCTTTTCAAAAAACACCCTGCGCAACCACTCATTTTTAGGGTTAATGACTCGCTAAAAATTAACAACGTAAATTCAAATCAGTGGTTTTATAACGACTCTGTAATTGTTGCAACAAATAAAACTTATTATGTTCCTAAGAAAGCAGGGAAGTATACTGTTTTTGTTGACAGCAATGGTTGCTCAAATATCTCAACAGCATTCATGTTTTCATTTACCGGAAATGCTTCTATTCATAGCAATAATAAACTTATTCAACTTTTTCCAAATCCTTCTACAACTTCTATAAATGTGCTTTCTAGTGAGTCGTTTCATTGGCAAATTACCGATATAACAGGAAGAATACTTCTTGAAAACAATGAGCAACACACAGTACACGAAATTGATATAACTTCACTAAGCAAAGGCGTGTATTTTATCAAATCTTTTCATCTCGAAAAGATTTCAATTACACGATTTGAAAAGTTATAATAAACAGAATTTTATCGACATTTTTGATGACCTAAATCGTTCTGCACACCTATGTATGAACGAATTTTGTACACGATAATTTTTACAGAAACGTATGTTGTTAATTATTTCTGTTAACTAATATTGCTGTTAAATCTGCTTAAGTATTTTCAGTGTGTTGAATAAAACAGCAATATATATTTAAACATTAATTCAGATTGAAATGAAATTTACAAAACTGATTACATTTATTGTGCTGCTCATCATGGTGATGAGAATGCCCGCATTATCGCAAGATTTAAAATCAAACCTTTCTACCCTAAAACAAAAAATAGGAGAAGTTCAAATTGATAAAATAGTTTACAGGCAATCGTTTGAAACCCTTGATGAAGAAAAAGGAAAAGTGAATTACACGTCAATTGAAGTTGACGAAAAAGGCAAGTCGAAAAAAGAAAGCTACGAATTCTACATTTCGGATATCGATAAAAATACCATCATCAGAAAAACCTCCGGTAAAAAACTTTTCGTTAGTGTTTCGATTAATAACAATCAAAAATTTATTAAATATTATATTGATGAAAAACTTGATGGCTATGTAAATAAAATTGATTTACTACTGCTTAATGCCGACATCGCTCAGGAGGTGATGGACCTCATTAAAAAATCGATACCACTTGTGAAAACGAGTGAAAAAAACTGGTCAAGCAATATTGATGCATTGGGCTGGCTTAAAACTAATATCGGTGCTGTAAATACCAAGTCGGGAAATACAGTACAGGCATTTTTATTTGGTGAACGCAAAGATTATTTGGCAAGTCTTACTGTTAAAAACACTGATGCAAAAGGTGTAGTCGTTGAAGAAAAATATGATTTCAATGTTCTCGATATCAATAAAAATAATCTGGCTGTAAAAATCAGCGGTGCTCAGTTATCTGTTAATCTCGAAATAAAAGGTGGAGATAAATTTATCAAATGTTTTAAAAACAATGCTCAACAGAGTTATGATAACGAAATTGAAATTTTGGCATCAGATATTGATCAGGCAAGAAATATTATTTCGGCATTTAGTGTTGCCATTTTAAAAAGCAAAGCAAAATATCAGGAGTATACCAGTCTCCAACAATCGATTGATTTTCTTAAAAATGCTGGCTCTGATTTTACATTCGACAGTAAATCGTTTAAACAAAAAATTGACCTCACATCAGGACAGGGTACAAAAGCTGTTATTACCAATGTTGAGGGTGATTCGAAAGGAAAAAGTGTGGAGTACACCAGTAATTTTTATTTGGCTGATCTTGAAATAAACAGTTTGAACTTTAAAGTGAGTGATAAAAAAATAACCCTCATTTGTAACACTAAAAATAATGCAGAGTTTATAAAAAGTTTTAAAGACAATGTGCTGCAGAATTATGAAAAAAACATCGATATACTTTTTGCCGATATTGAAACAGTAAGAGAGGTGATTGAAGCATTTAAGTATGCCATTAAAAACTCTGATAGTAAACCGATGACGTGGAACAGCGTTGCTGATGCAATGACATTTTTAAGCACTACTTTTAAAACCGAAACCATCACT
>CANKGI010000170.1 GCA_947481365.1 Bacteroidota bacterium
ATGTGGAAAGGTAAAGGATGTCAATATTTATCAGTATAAAAACGATACGCTTGTAACTGATCATTATGTTTTACATCATGGGAAAGATACTTTCAATTCTGCCATTTATCAGTACGATAATCAAAACAGAAGGATTAGTTCCAAATGGAAAATTGCTTTGTTTTGGGTGCCAGTAAGAGAATGGAGGTATGATTATAACAACAAAGATTTGGTTACTACTGCAAGATATATTGATAAGAATGGAAATGATAAACTGAAATATGAATACGATTATTTTGATAATGACAGCAAAAAAGAAACACGATATTATAAAAGAAACAAATTAAAAAATAAATGGACTTTTGAATGTGACCCGAAAGGAGAACTAGTAAAAAAAGTAAAGACAGGAAATTACTGCACCAAGCGAACGCTTAATAATGACGGTAGTTTTATCGAAGTATTCGAATACAAATTCGATAATGGCAAACCAACTAAAACCATTTGTTATTACACAGCCGATACTATAATGACAAAATACGAAGAGTATAAAAAGAATGGTGAATTGAAAAAGAAATATGAATATACCTACGACAAAAATGGTAACGATACTCAGATTTTATATTTCAAACATGGCAAATTAAAAAAGAGATACATTTATACCTATAACGATAAAAATCTTCGTTCAAATAGTGATGTGTTTGATGGCAAAGGTAAGTTGCAAATTTCATGCATTAGCGAATACACTTATTACTAAAATTTAAAATGAAAATTTTAAAACGCATTCTCATCATAATTTCTATTCTTGTTTTATTGCTTGAATTGGGATTACTTTTTACGGGTAATATTTTCGTGAACAAAGTTTTGTCGATGACCATTTTTAGTGGAAAAATGGGGCCAGATATAGACGAGTTGAATTTATTTCCTTATCATGAAGTAGCAATTGGAAACCCTCAGCCATGGCCATTGTCATCAACATATAACAAAAATAAGATTGATGAGAAAGCGCTTGGCGAAATGATGAAATATAAAACAGTTGCTTATTTGGTTGTAAAAAACGACAGCATTTTGCACGAAGAATATTGGGAAGGATACAATGAACATTCGGTAGCAAATTCCTTTTCGATGGCAAAATCAATTAATGCTATTTTGATTGGATGTGCTATAAAAGATGGTTTGATAAAAAGTTTGGATGAACCGGTTGGAAATTATTTGGAGGAATTTAAATCGGACGAAAAATCAAAAATCACCATCAAACATTTATTAACGATGAGCAGCGGAATTGATTTTAAAGAAGAGTATGTAAGTCCGCTTGCATGGCCTGCCGAAGCGTATTACGGACCAGATGTAACTTCAACTGTGACCAATGTGAAAATGAAATACGAGCCAGGAAAAATTTGGCATTACAAAGGTGGTGATGCACAATTACTGGGAATGATTTTGAGAAAAGTTACAGGACAATATGTTGCCGATTATGCCACGGAAAAATTATGGAAGACTATAGGTGCCGAAGACAAAGCTTTTTGGAGCACTGATGAAAAGCAAATGGAAAAAGTGAGTTGTTGTTTCTATACCAATGCCCGCGATTACGCTAAAATTGCAAAACTGTATTTAAATTTTGGTTACTGTAATGGACATCAAATAGTCGATTCAACTTATGTGAAAGAATCAATTACCGCTGCGAATTTGGTTGATAGAAACGGAAAGCAAAACGATAAATACGGTTATCAATGGTGGTTGATGAATTATAAAAATCATCAGATATTTTATATGCGTGGCATACGTGGTCAGTATGTTTTTGCAATTCCCGATATGAAAATGATTGTTGTGAGACTTGGCCATAAACGCGCTTCTAAAGCCGGAGATGAAATTCCTGCAGATATTTTTCATTACTTAGATGCAGCGTTTTCGCTTTAGTGAAAATTCTTAATTCATTCCAGTTTATTTCCTCGTTCAAACTTGCTAAATGGCAAACATGTTAATGAGATGTTTCTTTTAGTTATGTAACAAATGTTACCAGATACTGTTTTTAGGTTATTTACCTTTACAGAAATATTATGAAAAAAATTCATTCGATTACCATTGCGATGATACTTGCGTTTTCAGTGTCACAATTCAATGTGCTTGCACAAGATAAGCAAGAATTCAAAAAAAATACAACTAAAAAGGAAGTCTATACATGTCCAATGCATAGTGAAGAAGTATCAGACAAGCCTGGAACTTGTTCAAAATGTAAAATGGATTTAGAAAAAAAGAGCTCAGATAAAAAAGATCATATGACAGCTATGATGGGAAATCCGTTTTTTGAGAAATCTGTTGAAGGGTTAAAATTTCAAGTTTGGATTCAAACACAGGATGATCACCGAAAACATATGTCGGAAAACATGGGAAAGATGATGGGAAAACATATGATGGAAGGAATGGACGGCAGTACCATGAGTAAAATGATGAGCGGAACGCATCACGTTGCTGTAAAAATTACAAATGAAAAATCTGGAAAAGAAGTTGGAAATGATCTTGAAATGCAAATTGTTTCTCCATCGCAAAAAGCTACCTCATCTATTTTCATAAAACGACACAAGCATTTTGGTAATGGAATATCTTTAAATGAAAAAGGTACATATCAGTTAACAGCAATTGTTACATTAAAAGATAAGAAATCAAGTAAAGCGCAATTTAATTACGAAATAAAATAAGTTTTCATGTTATTTTACATAAAGCCATCTGACTTTTGGATGGCTTTTATCATTTATAAATGATTACCTCTGTTCTTTAATTAAGAACAAAATTATACGTCAATGAAAAATATAAAAGTATTGGGCCCAGGTTGTGCAAAATGCAAAACCACTTACAACAATGTTATCGAAGCGCTTAAACAAACAGGCATTGAAGCTGAAGTTATCAAAATTGAAGACATTGAAGAAATGATGAAATACAATATCCTCACAACTCCAGTGTTAATCATTGATGGCGAAATTAAAGTAAAGGGAAGAGTAGCTGATGTTAATGAAATTAAATTGCTTTTAACTTAACATGAATCATGTTTAATTGGCTACAATATTTTGCCGACTGGCTTGTGTATTCAGTTTTTGGAATCTCTTCACAAACACATTTGGGAGAAGCATTAAACTTCTTTGTTTTCGATACACTCAAAATATTTGTTTTGCTCTTTCTTATCACTACAATTATGGGAATTGTGAACTCTTATTTCCCAGTAGATAAAGTAAGGAATTTTTTAAGTCGAAATAGAATGTATGGCTTCGAATACCTATTTGCATCATCATTCGGAGTCATCACACCTTTTTGCTCTTGCTCTTCTGTTCCACTGTTTATAGGTTTTGTAAAAGGAGGTATTCCGCTTGGAATAACATTTACCTATTTAATTACTGCACCACTTGTGAATGAAGTTGCCATTGCTATTTTTGCTGGAGCTTTTGGTTTTAAGGTAACTGCATTGTATATCGTTACCGGAATTGTTTTAGGAATTATTGGTGGATTTGTATTAGGTAAATTGAAACTTGAAAAACATCTTTCTCCATGGGTGCAAGGAATTATTGCAAATGCACAAACAGAAGAAGAAATGCTTTATGATAAGCAATCATTGCTACAACGTTTTCCTTTGATATTAAAAGAAGCATTCAATATTGTAAAAGGTGTTTCACTCTATATCATTATTGGGATTGCCATAGGTGGAGCTATGCACGGATTTTTACCAACAGGATTTTTTGAACAGTATATTAATAAAGGTCAATGGTATGCTGTGCCACTTGCAGTTGTAATGGGTGTGCCGATGTACAGTAACGCAGCAGGTGTAATTCCTGTTGTACAGGTTTTAGTAGTCAAAGGTATTCCGCTTGGAACTGCCATAGCATTTATGATGGGAGTTATTGGGCTTTCGTTACCTGAAGCCATGCTGTTGAAAAAAGTAATGAACTGGAAATTAATAGCCATCTATTTCGGAACTACAGCTTTGTTTATGATTCTTTCAGGATATTTATTTAACATCATTTTATAAAAAATCAATATGAAAAATTTAATTGTCTCAATTTTCGCATTCATCGCTTTTACTTTATCAGCATACAATGGCAAGGCTCAACAAAATAATTCAAGCTCTCAGATTAATACAATTGAAGTTATTCAATTTCACTCTGAACACCGTTGTATGACGTGTCTTAAAATTGAAAAACTCACAAGAGCAACACTAGGAAATTATTTTAAATCTATTCCTTTCAAATTGGTAAATGTGGAGGATAAAAATAATGCAAAAATATCAGAACAGTTTGAAGCAACAGGTACAGCTTTGTTTTTATACAATCCAAAAACAGGAAAGAAAAAAGACCTAACTGATTTTGCTTTTATGAAAGCGGGGGATGAAAAAAAGTTTGAGGCTGAACTAAAAAAGTTTATTGAAGATTTTATAAAAAGTTAAAAGTGGATTGGTTAAACGAACTTGCACAAAACAGTCAAACTCCTTTATTGGCGGCATTTGCATTGGGTTTACTCACTGCAATTAGTCCATGTCCGCTAGCCACTAACATCACAGCAACTGCATACATTGCTAAAACAATTAATAGCAAGCGCAAAGTATTACTGAGCGGTTTTCTCTACACATTAGGACGAATGTTTTCTTACACAGTTTTAAGTTCAATAATTTATTTTGGAGCAAGCAAATTTCAAGTAGCAAAATTATTTCAGGGCAATGGCGAAAAATTAATTGGTCCGATAATGATTGTAATTGGTTTAATTATGTTAGATGTGATTAAACTTAATTTTCACTCAAAAGGAAATTTAACAGAAAAGCTTTCTGAAAAATTTAAAGACAAAGGATTGCTCGGTTCATTTTTATTGGGAATTATTTTTGCGTTGGCATTTTGTCCATACAGCGGTGCTTTGTTTTTTGCCATGCTCATACCAATGACATTAACAGGTGGATTGGCATTGCCCGTTGTGTTTTCAATCGGTACAGGACTACCGGTTATGCTATTTTCTTTTGTGATTGCATATAGTATCGAAAAAGTTGGTATGTATTTTAAAGCGATACAAAAAACAGAAAAAGTAATGCGGATAATTGCTGGAATAACATTTTTAATAACAGGATTATATTATATCAACATCTATTTAAAATTGATTTCATTTTGAAATATATATACACGTTAATAGCCATTATTTTAGTGCAAGTATCTTTTGCACAAAATCCTTCCATTAAAGTTTTAGATACAGATTTCTCAAAAGGAAGATTAGCTAATCAACAAACTATTTCTTTAAACGATGTTGCAAAATTTCATGGACATTTATGTGATGGTTTAGTAGTGGGCTTTTTAGGATTAATGGAAGCTCTTTATAAAATTTATCCTGATAGTATTATTGATAGGACCAACGCACGAGTTGTAAGTAAATCTTCTCCATGCCTTACAGATATTGCCATTTACTTAAGCGGTGGCAGGTATCAGTTCAATACTTTTTATGTTGATGACAGTATAAAATATGCTTTCATCGTTCAGCGAATCGATAATGAAAAAACTTACGGAGTAAAATTAAAATCAGGAGTTAAACCAACTGTAATTGATAGTTTAGGAAACTTAGCAAACAATGGTAAATTATCTTCTTGCCTGATTGATTCATTACACAAAATGGAAAATAAATTTATTGAAAAATTATATGAATCAAATGCTCATGAAATATTTATTGTAGAAGAAATTAGTAACTTTATTTGGCAACCTGTTCTTAAAAATACATTTATCAAAACTGATGTTTTGAATAAGCAAAAAAGCAATTGCAAACAATAACTTTATTTCGACTAGATAATTAACACAAATATTTTATTATTGAGAAAATTATTTCACACATGAATAGATCAATTTTACTTTTCGTATCACTTTTTGTTATTACGATTTGCAAAGCTCAAGCACCAATTTCAAAATGGCCAGATTTAAAAAATTTCCATGAAGTCATTTCAAAAACATTTCATCCAAGTCAAGAAGGTCACATGGAGCCTATTAAACAAAACAGTGCTCTATTATATGAAAAATCAAAACTGCTTGCTACAAATAAAATACCAGCTGAATTTGATAAACCCGAAGTA
>CANKGI010000171.1 GCA_947481365.1 Bacteroidota bacterium
AACGGATCGACATTTTGACCCAAATATGCTTGCGAATCGTAAAAGTCAACCACTTGTTCGAGGGTTGAAAATCTTCCATCATGCATGTAAGGTGACGTAAAAACAAGATTCCGAAGTGAAGGTGTTTTGAACTTTCCTAAATCGCCCTGATTTTTTGAAATCCTGGCTAAACCAGAATCAAGTATTGAAACCTGTAAACCATTGTTGTGGAATTTAAAATCAGTTAAAAAACCACCTCCAATTAAGTGACAATGCGTACAATCGCCTTTGTTTCGATTTGAAAAAACATCAAGTCCATTGGCTTCCTGAGGTGTTAATGATTCTATTCCTCTGATATATCTGTCGTATTTTGTATTTCCCGAAACAATGGTTCTTTCAAATTGTGCAATGGCAAAAGATATTAACTGTGAAGTAATTGAATCAGTTCCGAATGCATTTTTAAATAGGACAGGATAAACAGGATTGGCTTTTAGTTTTCGAATTACGTTGAACAAATTTTCGCTCATTTCAATTGGGTTGGTGATTGGACCTATTGCCTGAGATTCTAAATCAGACGCTCCTCCATCCCAAAAGAAACCATGATTTAATACACCATAATTTGCAAACCAGCCGAGGTTAAAAATTGCCGGGGCATTGCGTTTTCCTTTTTCGCCATGTAGTCCATCACTAAATTGTTTTCCATTATCGGTAAAAGCAAAAGCTTGGTTATGACAGGTTGCACAACTCATCGTATTGTTTTGTGAAAGTACGGGGTCGTAAAATAATTTTCTACCGAGAGCAACACCTTCTATTGTTAATGGATTATTTGAAGGCATAGATATTGGAATGCTCGACCAAAAAACTGGATAAATAATGTTGTATGGAGTTGCTGAGAATGTTGTTTTGATTTGAGAATCTCCAACCTGATTTTGAATAGGATTATCTTTTTTACAGGAGAAAAAAGACAAAAATGAGATTATTACGACTACAAATTTTTTCATTGAACAGATATTAAAGTCATCATGTCTTTTGAATTTGGAATCAACTTTAATAAACCGGGAGCCGTGGTTGAATGAATATCTTTGTTATCAACTTTCAAATCGTAAACATTGGGTGTTTGAAATAATTCTTTCAAATCCATTTTGAGATTTACAGTTCGGTTATTATCCATTTGAATTGATGCAGGTAATTCATATTTCATCAAATTTTCATCACCGCCTAAATCAAAACTAAATGACGTATTTGCTGACGAAAAACTTCCCATTAATCGGTAAAAAATATATCCAACATTCCATGTCCACACCATGCCATTTGCGGGATCAAGCGCTCCTGTTTGACCAAGTGTGTGGTTATGCAAACTATCAACTCCAATTAAAAATGACAACTTAGTAAAATTAGCGTTGGGAATATTTTGTAATTGAATTGATGCCGCTGCAGGATCTTGCGAATCGATATCATAATGAATTAAAAAATAGGTTTCGGGAGCATAAACTTGTCCATCGGCTGTGGTGAGTTTTATGTTAGAAATGTAATATTCAAATTGCGATTTTATTTTGATGGTATCGTTTGCAGCGGTAATATAATTGGTTAAGAATTGAAGTGGGGCATTGCCAAAATAATGATTAAAATTTAAGGTAAGCGCATGCAATTTGGGAACTACAACTGGAGGCGAATCTTGTTTACAAGAAGTAAAAAAAGAAAACAACAATAGTATTGCGCTAAAAAACGCAACCATTTTTTTTATCAGGCTTTTCATTATTAAATTTTGGGTTAAGAAAACTCAAGTCAAATTTAGTTAATTCGCATCTTAATATTTTATTAAAAAAGTTATGGCAAGTTTCGATATCGTAAATAAATTAGATTTTCAATTAATTGATAATGCAATCAATGTTTCGAAAAAAGAATTGATGAACAGGTATGATTTAAAAGATGAAGAATGTGAAATTGATTTCGATAAAAAAAACAAACTCATAAAACTTCAGGCTAAACAGGATATGGCCTTGAGAAGCATGATTGATATTATTCTCTCGAAATTTTCTAAACAACAACTTGATGTTCGTTCACTGGATTTATCGAAAGAATCGAGACCAAGCGGCAAATTAGTTTTACAAGATTTGCCTATAAAAGATGGTATAGAAAAAGAAACAGCAAAAAAAATTGTGCAGTTTATTAAAGATTCAAAATTGAAAGTTCAGGCTTCAATAATGGACGACCAAATACGCGTAACCAGTAAATCGATTGACGAATTGCAAAGCACCATTTCAAAAGTTAGGGCTCATGATTTTGAATTACCGTTGCAAATTGATAATATGAGAAATTGACTTTTTGTTCATTTGATGATGAGGTAATTTGATGATGAGATAATGTGATGATTTGATAATTGAATGATTAGTTCTTGAGTAAACTTCTCTTCATCCCTTCATCTCTTAATCCCTTAATCACCTCATCCCTTCATTCCCAAAACACTTTTCTCGTAATCAATCTTCGCTAGATATTTCATTAAAAAATCGCTGCCTAAAACGCCATCAATTTCGGGTAAATTTATTTGTTTGTAAGTTTGATTAACATGACCGATATCTAAAACTGCTACTTCCATTTTTTCAATTTTCATCCCTCCTATTTTCAATTTTTTTAATTTTACCACTTTTGTCTTAACCTCTGTTGTTCCAAGTCCTACCGACTTACTATCGTGTTTCTTTATTTTTTTCTTACTCACAAAAGCCAGCACTCTTTCTTTATCAAAAACTGTTTTTGATGCTCCCGTATCGAGAAGCAATCGAGCTTTGTTTTCTCCAATTTTTAATTCAACAAAAAGATGGTAATTATCTTTCTCGAGCTCTTCGATAATGATGTTGATTTTATATTTTTTCATGGGTATAAATACGTAGAGACGTTCAATTGAACGTCTCTACAATGATATTATTTTATAATCAGACGTTGCATGCAACGTCTCTAATAAATGAATTATAAACCTAATGTTGCAAGCACATCGTTCATGTTGCGAACAGCATCTGCACTCTTATTAAATGCTTCTTGTTCTTCGGCATTCAATTTATAATCAACGATCTTTTCCCAACCGTTTTTACCAATCACAACCGGAACACCCATGCAAATATCTTTTTGTCCGTATTCGCCATCTAGCGCAACGCAGCAAGGCATCATGCGTTTTTGATCGCGAACAATATTTTCAACCAACAATGCTCCAGCAGCACCCGGTGCATACCAAGCAGATGTACCTAATAATTTGGTAAGAGTAGCTCCTCCAACCATCGTATCTGCCGAAATTTGTTTAAGCTGATCAGCACTTAAAAATTGTGAAACAGGAACTCCGTTTAATGCTGCCAAACGAGTTAATGGAATCATCGTAGTATCGCCATGACCGCCAATTACTGTTGCAGAAATATCAGCAGTTTTTGCATTTAATGCTAAACCTAAATAACCTTTAAAACGAGCGCTATCTAATAAACCACCCATACCAATGATGCGGTGTTTATCAATTCCTGAAGTTTTTAAAGTAAGGTAGGTCATCGTATCCATTGGATTTGAAATAACTACGATGATTGCATTTGGCGAATGTTTCAACACATTTTCGGTAACACCTTTTACGATGTTTGCATTAGTACCAATCAGTTCTTCACGAGTCATACCCGGTTTGCGAGGCAATCCCGAAGTGATTACCACTACATCCGAATTGGCGGTTTTTGTATAATCGTTTGTTGAGCCAACAACACTCGTTTTAAAATCGAGCAGCGATGATGTTTGATAAATATCGAGCGCTTTACCTTCGGCAAAACCTTCGCGAATATCGAGCACTACCACTTCGTCAGCCAACTGACGGTATGAAATTACATCAGCACAAGTTGCACCTACTGCACCTGCACCTATTACAGAAACTTTAGTCATTTTATTTTTTGATTAGATGATTAAATAATTTGATGATTTGATAATTCGCTGATTTGATGCTCAAAAAAGCATTGCGAAAATAATTATGTGTGAATGAAATAAAATATGATTTTTATACAATGAAATCTGAAAATTAAATTCAGACTAAATCACCATTTCCGGAATCTCGCCAACCACCAACAAATGTCCTTCGGTTTTTTCGCGTATGTATTCAACAGTTATACCGGGTGCGCGTTCCAACAATTGAAATCCTTCGGGAACAATATCAAAAACACCCAATTCTGTTACTACTTTTTTAACACAACCCAAACCAGTTATTGGCAACGAACATCTTTTCAATAATTTTGAATTCCCTTTTTTATCAACGTGCTGCATAGCTACAATAATATTTTTAGCTGCTGCAACCAAATCCATAGCACCACCCATTCCTTTAACCATTTTTCCGGGAATTTTCCAGTTGGCAATGTCACCATTTTCGGCAACTTCCATTGCACCTAAAACTGTTAAATCAACACGACCACTTCGTATCATTCCGAAGCTTAATGCCGAATCGAAAAAACTCGAACCAATAGTTGTGGTTACTGTTTGCTTTCCAGCATTGATTAAATCTGGATCAACTTCATCGGCAAA
Organism: Bacteroidota bacterium; assembly: GCA_947481365.1. Lineage (GTDB taxonomy): Bacteria > Bacteroidota > Bacteroidia > UKL13-3 > UKL13-3 > CAIUEQ01. The sequence continues at coordinate 4,513 of CANKGI010000171.1, forward strand.
TGGAAATGGACCTATACCGAGCAATCCATTTTCACTTTGTAAAACAACTTCAATTCCATCAGGAACATAATTAGCAACCAATGTAGGAATTCCAATTCCTAGATTTACATAATATCCGTCTTTTAATTCTTTTGCGATACGTTTCGCTATTCCAAATTTATCTAACATAATTTTTTATTTGATGATGTGTCAATTTGATAATTAGATAATGTTGGCTTTCATTATCAAATCATCTAATTTTCTAATTATTTAATTTTTTCTTCGATGTTGAAATTATTTTATTAATCGTTTTTTGAATATATACACTTTTCTCCAAGAGGTTTTCGCAACTCGGGTATGATTTTGAGCTCTGACAAAGTAAAAGCCAGAAATCCGTTTCATCCGCTTCTTTTGCTGCAATTTTAAACTTATGAATAAAGTCTAGTTTACTTTCAGCGTTTTGTGCTTCACGAACATTTGCTCCGATTGATGTTGCTGATTTTAACAATTGATTAGCCACTACAAACTTCCTTTTTGACTCAAGCAATTCAACATATTCAATTGTTTCCAAAGCAAACTCAAAACTGAGTTTCATTATTAAATTATCTTCAAATGGTTTATCAAATTTTCTCATAGGTATATTTTCCATTATCAAATTATCTCATCATCAAATCATCTCATTAACTTTTTAACCGAGTTGTAACTTGTTCAATTCTTTTTTCATAATTCACTCCTTGAAAAATTCTGTTTACATAAATTCCAGGAGTATGAATGCAATCCGGATCAAGCTCTCCGGCAGGAACTAATTCTTCCACTTCTGCAATGGTAATTTTTCCAGCCATGGCCATCATCGGATTAAAATTGCGTGCTGTTTCGCGGAAAATTAAATTCCCATGTGTATCACCTTTCCATGCTTTTACAATGGCAAAATCCGAATCGAAAGCCATTTCCAATAAATATTGTTTGCCGTTAAACTCGCGAATTTCTTTTCCAATTGCTACTTCTGTTCCAACACCTGCGGGTGTAAAAATTGCAGGCATTCCGTAACCTGTTGCCAAGCATCTAGTTGCTAATGTACCTTGTGGAATCAATTCAACTTCCAACTCACCACTGAGCAACTGACGTTCGAATTCTGCATTCTCGCCAACATAACTTGAAACCATTTTTTTTACTTGACGTGTTTGCAACATTTTGCCAATTCCAAAATCATCAACTCCGGCATTGTTTGAAATACAAGTAAGATTTTTTACACCGCTTTTTACCAAAGCAGTAATACAATTTTCGGGAATACCACAAAGTCCAAAACCTCCAAGCATGATTGTTGCTCCATCGCGAATATCTTTTACCGCTTCATCGGCATTTGCTACTAATTTGTTTAACATATCGTTATTTGTTATTGAGTTTTTTCACTTTGTCACTTCAACGCTTTTGGCTTTTAGCCTCTAGCTGTTGGCAATAATCTAATTTTAAATCTTTCATTCACTCATCCTCTCCATCACTCATTCTTACACCTATTCCATCTTCAA
>CANKGI010000172.1 GCA_947481365.1 Bacteroidota bacterium
AACTGCGGATGTTGAAATAAATTCAGCATCCGCAGTTTAATTATCTTAAATTAGAAATTTATTTTCCCATAAATTTTGCCGGGCGTTTTGTTAAAAATGCCTGTGTACCTTCTTTAAAATCTTCCGACCCAAAGAAGTTTCCAAATTCGTTAATTTCTACGTCATTGCCATCTACTCTCTTTTCGTAGTATGCGTTCACACATCTTATAACAGATGAAATTGCTAATGGCGATTTGGTTTTTATCTTGTTTAAAATTTCCTCACACTTCGTGATTAACTGATCGGCAGAAACAACATGATTAACCAAACCTAAGCGATGTGCTTCTGTTGCGTTAATGCTCTCCCCTGTCATCAATAATTCTAGTGCTCTTCCTTTTCCTATTAGTTGTGCCAAGCGCTGCGTTCCGGCATATCCTGGTGTGATTCCAAGGTTTACTTCTGGCTGACCAAATTTTGCGTTTTCAGAGGCAACCCTGATGTGACAAGACATTGCAAGCTCGTTTCCTCCTCCTAGTGCAAATCCGTTTACGGCTGCTATTATCGGTTTCGGACAATGGTCAATTGCTTTTAAAACCGCGTGTCCTTCTGCGCTTAATCTCGTTCCTTCTTCTACGCTAAAGTTTGAGAACTCTTCAATATCGGCACCTGCAGCAAACGCCTTTGGTCCGGCTCCTGTTATTATTACACCACGAACGTTCCCGTCTTCGTAAACACTCAAAACCGCATTCTTAATATCGGTAAGCGTTTGGATATTCAGTGCGTTAAGTTTTTGCTCTCTGTTAATTGTGATGTAAAAAATCTCGTTTTCTTGTTTGGTTAAAATTGTTTGGTACATAACCTGTGCTGTCATCTAATGTGTAAATTAATGTTAAAGCTTTTGTTTTCCCTTTTCACGGTCGTGCAAGGTTAGTCGTTATCCTGAAATAATGAAATGAAATCTATCATTTTTTTTACACTTAAATTTCTGTTTTTTCCACTGTTATATAGTTTGCTAATTAGCACGTGATTGCAAAACTAACGACAAACTTTTTAATGATTAAAATCAAATAAAAAATTACATTTGTCAACTAAAATTAACATCTATGTTTGGACTAGGCGGATCTGAAATGATCTTAATCATTCTTGCAATTCTTCTGTTATTCGGAGGTAAAAAAATTCCCGAGCTAATGCGTGGTATAGGTCAGGGTATACGCGAATTTAACGATGCTAAAACCAACGTTAAAAAACAAATAGAAGACGGCATGAAGGAAAAAGAAGGCGTAAAAGAAGAGGGTAAAAAGTAAAAACGAACTTGGAGATTTACAACAATTTACTGAGCATACAAAAAGATGTTCTTTCGGGTAAGTTACGCCTAAAAGAGCTTGTTTCGTTTTATATAAACATTATAGAAAAAAACAAGCACCTGAATGCTTTTATTAATGTTTATTCTGAAGAAGCGTTGTCGTTAGCGGATAATATTGAGTCAAAGATTAAATCAAAATCTGCAGGAAAACTTGCTGGAATCGTAATAGGTTTAAATGCCAATATTTGTTATAAAAACCACCCTGTTTCCGCATCATCAAAAGTTTTATCAGGATTTATTTCTACTTATTCTTAGGAATTCAAATAATGGGCAAAAACTTTAGCGAAGGCGCCCTCATGTTTTGGGCTAATCATTTTTAATTTAATTGTTTCGGTTTAAAGAAATAGCAATCATTTTTTATGAAATCATTATCACTGTATTTGTTAGCTTTTTTTTGCTTTTTTAACACTCTTTTTGCACAACAAAAGGCTAGCGAAGATTTATACATTTCTCGATTGGCTTCTTTAAAAATGCAGGTGGAAATTGTATATCACCCTGCTGCTAAAAAATATATTGATGAATATATTGATAACCCCGAAAAAACTCGTGAGTTAATTGGTCTTAGCAAGTTTTACTTCCCCATGATTGAGCGTGCTTTAAAAAGCAAGAACCTCCCTGTTGAGCTTAAATATTTACCTCTTGCGGTTTCTGAGCTTAACCCCTCCGCCCAAAACGTTTCTGGTGCTTGTGGAATTTGGATGATGGGATATAACGTATCAAAAATGTACAAGGTGAAGGTAAACTCATTTGTTGACGAACGAAGAGACCCCCTGAAATCTTCAACGGCTGCCGCTGCTCACTTCAAAGATTTGTACAGTATATATAAACAATGGCCTCTTGTTATTGCGGCTTATGGGTGCTCTCCTGTTATGTTAAACAAGTGCATTAGGTCTGCCAACAACAGTGTATATTTTGGCGATGTTTATCCATATATTCCGGATGCAACACGTGATATATACCCAAAATTTATTGCAGCTGTTTACATAATGAATTTTTATAAAGAGCATGGCATTAAACCCGTATACTCTGATTTATACCTTGAAACAGATAGCGTTCTTGTTAACAAGTGGCTTTCGCTTCAGCAAATATCATCAACAATAGATGTGTCACTTGATCATCTGAGGAAACTAAACCCTTCTTTTAAAAAGGATGTGATCCCTTACAATCTTGATGGATATTGGATAAAGCTCCCAAAAAACAAAGGGAAACAATATATTTTACTAAAAGATTCGGTATATAACCCTTTGCCAAGGTCAACTGAATTTTCTCCAGTTGCAATTCAAAAAGATATCACAGATTCGGTTGTTGTTCCTGCCGAAACGAAAAAAACAAAGAACTCCTCAACAGGAGATAGCGGCTTCAATAAAAAGAAAATATCTTATACTGTGAAACGTGGTGAAAAACTCGCTGACATAGCTGATATTTTCGATGTTTCTGTTTCAGAAATAAAAAGCTGGAACAAAATGAAATCGTTGTCGGTTACTTCTGGAAAACGAGTAACCATTTGGGTAAACGCAAGCAAAACCGGATACTATAAACGAATTAACAGTATGTCGGCTAAGCAGAAAAAGGCTCTTCGCAAAAAAGATTAATCAAACATTTCGTTAGGTTTGGGAACACGGAACACTAAAAAATTTGTCCCGATAAAATTCATCGTAACGTTTACAAAAATCGACAGAATGTTTGTGACCAAAGTGCCGCGTACTACAACCCAGTTTGCTAGTTCATTTTGTCCAAAATTTGATATACCCTTGGCTATATAAATTTCTGGATGAAAAAAATGGTCGCACGAATAATTAAAGAAAAGATACACGAAAAATGTTACTGCATAAACAATCATGTATTTAATCAGGTAATCTTCTCCTTCTTCTGCCTGATCAACATAGGTCCATATTTTATTTAATGTGAACCCAACAAAAAAACCAAGAATATATCCAATTGCTTTTGATAGTAAATTATACTGGGGAAACTGTAGCATAATTATCCAAAACACAAATAAACTTACAATGGTGCTAGCCACACCAACAAAACCAAACTTAACAAACTTGTGAAGAGTAGGATATTTGTGAATCCAGTTTCGTAAATATTTAATCCAGTTTAACACACAACAAAAATAAATTATTCGGTAACACTTTTGTCATCTGTAAAACATTATGCTTGTTTTCGCTATAAAAAAACACTTTTGCTACGAGTTGAAACCCTATAAATACCGAGAGTTATTCCTATTATCATTAATATAAAAATATTTCTGTTAACAGGAACGTCTGGTGTTGGGGGAATTGAAGGAACTCCGTTTCCCTGGTTTGGGGCCATTTTTTTCTCTGTTGGTGATATTCCAAAATTTATATACCCTCCTGCAATATTGTTTGTTTCCTCATATGGGTTAATTCGTGTTCGTGTTGATTCTGTAATATACAGATCTGTTTCGTCAAAAATGCTTATATAGCCGTCTTCCGGTGCTGTGTTTTGGGCACCAGAGTTGAAAACAAAAAACAACCCTGCAATAATTAATGGCAGAATGTATCGGCAAATATATTTTAGCTTTTTGTTTATCATTCTTTTTCTTCTGGTGGTTTTTTGTCTTTTTTTGGCGTTAAAGTGTAAAAATGGTTCCGCAAAATAATTCGTTATCTGTACACCTTTTTCTGGTTTTTATTTACAGGTCTGGTGTTGTGGCTTTTTTTTCAGACAGTGTTTTGTTATTCTTAGTTAACCAGACATAATATTCGGGTTTTACACTCATCTTAACCACAAAAAAAACAAACACGTATTAATATACTGTTACCCTGTGTTTGTTTTTTTGTACCTGTCTTTAAAGGCCTTGCTAGTCAATCGTATAGCATTGTGTTATTCTTTTATGAATTTTGTAAAGGCCTGCTCTCCATTTGGGGAAATACTTTTTACTACATATGCTCCCGCCTCAAGCTCCGATACACTTATTTGAACCGATTTGCTTAAGCCTGTATTGGTTTTTTTAACTGCTTTTCCAAAGATGTCAACAATTTCTATATAGCTGTTTTCTGATGAAACCGCAATATAAATATAGCTTTTTGTTGGGTTTGGCGACACACAAATTGCATTAACCATATTGCTTATTAATACAGAAACAGTGTTTGAAATAATTGCGTCTCCGTTCTTATCAATTTGTTTAAGCCTGTAATAAACATAAGGCGCCTCTGCTATTTTTAACACCGATTTGTCAATGAAATCATAGCTTTTCTTTGTTATTGAGTTTCCTGCTGATTTTATTTCTACAATTTTGCTAAAATTATCCATTGTTGTTCCTCGTTCTAAAACAAACTTTTCACTGTTTTGTTCGGTAGCTGTTGACCAGTAAATATGAACATCTGCCTCGTTTTTTTCTTTTGTTGCATTAAAGTTTAATAGTTTCACCGGTAAACTAGATGGGGTTGAAATAACAATATAGAACCTGTTTCTTCCGCTAGACAAAGGGTTGCTTGTAATTGTAAATGAATAATTGGAAACCGTTTTAAGGTCTGTCGAAACGTTTAAAAAAGCATCTACCAGTGTTATTTGTTTTGCCGGATCAACTGAACTGATGTTATCAAACGAAACAGAATATGTACCTGCGCTTGCATATGCAAAAAGCTTAAAGGTGTCTTGTAAACTTGATAATGGTTCTGTCTGGCTATATTGTAATTCCGTGGTGTCATCTACCAACACACCAAAATTAATGGCGCTATTATAAAACTTTAACGCATCCTCGTTTACATCAAAACCTTTTGATGCACTGTTTGAAAATTCAATCCAAGCAACATCAGAGTTTACCGAATCTTTTATCATCCTCATTCCTATAATTCTGTTAGCAGATTTAAAGTATCCAGCTGTTGCACTTGTTTTAGCTGCTTCTGTAAACGTAATACTTGGTGATGATGCTGTTGCTTGAACAAAAAAACCTTGTCCGGATGCAATTGGCGTAGTTCCATTGTTCGACACATAGCTTCCTGTGGTTGGGTCGTATAAATAGTAAAAACTTGAAAGATTTGTTTTGGTTAGTCCACTCCAACTGATCGAAGATGCATAAGGGTTGCCAATAAAATTCCACCCATCACTAGCCGAAACACCTGTATTTGTATAGGTTAACGCAGGGGATACGCTCCCCTTTTTGAGAGGGCCCACAAAATCTAGTGTAGTACTATTTTGCGACAAGAATGGCGGTGTATACCAAGCCGGAGAAGCCAACGTTCTGTCTCCCCTCACAAAAACATATAACCCTTTTCCAGGATCTGCTGTGTTGGAAATTGCACTCACCCCTTTCCATCCCCTTCCTGTTCCTGTTGTTGTTTCTTGATATGTATAGCCGGTATAACTATTTGCCGTTGAGTTGTCGAATCCATTTGTTGAGCCACCAGGACCTGTGAAATAAATATTATCTATTAATTGCGAATAGGTAAAGCCGGTTGTTGGGGTTGATAACATCCTATATCTTCTTGTGCCAGATGGAACATAACGTTGAACAACAACATTTCCTGTAATATCTGAAGAAGCGGTTATTGCGGCAACCGCTGCTGTTGCCGTTGCGTTTGAAACCAAAACCAAATACCCACCAGAGGCAAGTGTTCCTGCTGTTGGTGTTAGTGTTCCTGTAACCTGAAGAGTGTTTCCAAGAGTTATCGTTTGTGTGTTTCTGTTTATT
>CANKGI010000173.1 GCA_947481365.1 Bacteroidota bacterium
GATTTATTTACTGATTTAATATGTGTTAGCGGTGAAATCATAAAACCAACACCACAACTATCAGAAAGGTATTGCTCTATGGCTTCAAGCTCATTTAATACTGGGATTTCGGTAATAAAATTATTATTATCTTTTAATTGTATTGAAAGCTCGATTGCACGTGTTCCCGAAAATTCCTCTTCAATAAATTTATAATCTTCAAGTATGGGATTATGCTTTGGAATTTCTTCAAGTAAACTTGAGTTAATCTCAATTTTAGAAATAAAGAAAAGCGAAACCAACACCAACACAATCTGAATAGAAACAATTACTTTTCTGTGTTTTACCAAATTTAAAAACGAAAACGACATGAACTTTCTCCATTTCGAATCGGCTTTAGCAGTATTATTAATTACCGGTTTCGAAGTATTATCGTAAACTGCATAGGTAAATACAATGGCAATAAAATAGCACAAGAGTACACCTGTTCCGGCAAAAAAACCAAACATGCGTATGGGTAAAAGATTAATTGTACAAAGTGAATAAAAACCTATGCTTGTAGTAATGGCACAAAGAAAAATTGCCAGTCCAATATCTTTAAAAGTTTTAGTAAGAGCAGCTTTTTTATCTAAACCATTTTGCAACTCTTCGAAATATTTTGAAGTGATGTAAACAATACCCGACATGCAAACTACCGCTAACACAGGTGGTATTAAACTCGAAATAATATCAAGAGGGTAATTAAATAATCCTACAAATGCTAAGCTCCATGCTAATGCCGAACCGATGATGATGATTGGAATAATCAGACCTTTTATCGTCCTAAAAATGACATAATACATAATCAAAATCAGAACGAATGATACAATCAAATACAATTGCATATTTTTTTTGATTTCATGAATATACGTTTGTTCAACCCTGATTTTGGCGGTGAAATAAGATTTATCAAAACCTAACTCATCAATTTTATGCTGAATGCTGTTCAGCAGTGTATCCTTTTCTTCACCTGTAAGATTGGGTTTATTGAAGGCTGAAATAGCCGTAGCTTTTCTGCTTTTCGATACAAAAAAACCGGTGTATTCTTTTGAAGCAAATAATTTTATTGAATCTGATTGATACTTGTTTATAGAGTCGATATGAATTAATGGCTCTGACGTAATTTGTTCGAATTCATTTGAATAAATATGACGGGTGTTGGTGATTGAATAGGTACTAATTACATTATCTAATGTTTTTACAAATTTTGTTAATGTATCAACCTTTTTTAAAAATTTCTGGTCAAAGATTCCATTCTCATTTCGTAGACCAATGAAAATATATTCGTCATCTATTTCTGAATGATACTTTTGCTTAAACTGCTGATAATACTCTAGGTCAGGGTCGCCAACCGGGAAGAATTTATTCATATCAAAATTAAAGCGAAGGTTAAATAGAGGATAAATACTGGCTATTGTAACACACAGTATAATTATGAATCCAATTTTGGAATTAACTTTAAACATAAATCAAATGAAATAAATTATTTTGAAATAATGTTAAACCAAGAATAATTCTCCATTTAGCATTTGAGTTTTGAGGTTACGAAGTTCATTCATTTTATCTTCATGTTTATCTTCGTTAACCAGCAATTGTATTGCTGTTTGAGCAAATTTATCGCAGTAATCGCATTCGTTACAATCACGTACACATTTACCATTTGCAAAATATTTCATAAAACCATCCAGCTTTTTATTATCAATGTATAAATCAAAGCATTGATTAAATGTCGAATCGTTTCTAATTTCATTCAGTTTATCAATTATTTTTTTCGCTTTAAAAACATTGATAAATGATGCCTGCAAAATAAATTCTTCAACTTTCTTGGTGAGGTTTTGTTTGTTGTAAATGATATATTTTGAAAGACCATGAATTAAATCCATCATATTTCCATCATACGAACGATCGGTATAAGCTTTTACAATTCGTGCCAAATGATCGGTAGTCATTGTTCGTTCAACGAGCTTTATATTGTCAACACCAAGTTCTTCGTAAAGATGAATATCTTCAGGTCTAATAAAAGCCGACTTTAAAATTTCAACAGGATTAGATAATAATTTTTCGGTACATGAAAAGAAATAATAATCAAAACTAAATCCTTTGGAGATGTGATTACATTGTGATGAATGTGCGTTGTAATTACCGTGTAGTGTAACATTTGCGCAACGGTTAACACACATCAGATTGGCAATGGTTTGAAGTTGTATTTTAGATTGCTTGCGTATACGTCTTATCTCATCAAAATTTTTGTTTACGTCTACGTAAGAAATATTAATCTTATCAGCACCTAGATCTTCCCAGTATTTTGCTTTTTCGGCACAATCAATACGTGTTTGAACTGAAGCCGATACTGAAAAATGAGGATAATTTTTCTTGATAATTTCGAGAATCATCGGAAGCGAAACGGTAATAATATCTACCTTTATTTCGGAGAGCCAATCGAATAATTCACGAAGTTGCTTATATCCTTTTTTAGTTGTTTCAAGATTATCAAAACAAGTTGCATTGATGAGATAATTAAACTTTAAATTTCTTCGGTGGGCTTCGTCAACAAACTCTTTTACACGCTCCTTTTTAATCGTTGGAGATGTTAATGATGGCCTTCCTCCTCCTATAACATCATTGCCAAGTTTAGCATAAATTTCTTCGGTCTGTGAAAAATCTATTTTATCAAAATAATCATCAGCCCAATTTAATGGGATAGTCAATTTCATAAATATCTATTTGTTAGAATATGTATAATGAAAGTATGAAGAATCATGTGTTGCTTCAATAGACATGTCAACCAATTTTCGAATAATAGGGTCGGTGGCTTTTACCCTACTTTGTATGTCGAAAGAATTAATCTCCGATTTTAAAATATTGTATAATGCCATTTTTAATTCAAGTCCTGTGTATTTCTCTATCGCTATTTTTTCTTTTTCAATAGAAGAAATAAAGTCGGGAGAAAATGAATACATCCTATTGTCATATAATTCACGAACATACAAATTGATAAAGCGTGAATAATTAGGACAAATAAGCGATGCCGTATTATTATGCTGTATTACTTTAATAAAGTCGAAGTATGAAGTATCAACTGGCTTTACTTCTTTTCTGATTCTCTTTTTCCAAAGAAACCAAAGTTTATCGTTTGCCCATGTATAGTCTATCTCCGACTCAAAATAAAATTTAAATGTGCTGTCAATTTTATCGTTTTCAAAATATTTTTTATAGTAATTTATTTGTTGCAACCTGCGCTTGTTAATGTATTCGGCATAATCAGGAGCATACATAAAATTGCTAACGATGTAATAAAATTTCTTTACATCTGGTTTGTAATAAAACGAATCATAAAACTGTTGAAGGAAATAATTATACCTACCGAGATTTTCATATGACACCTCGAGTTTAGCAGGTAGTTCAGTTCCTCCATAATTTAATTTTATATGGTCGTTTGGCGAAACAAAATAGTTAGCACCCAACAACATTTCTTTGGTTCCTAAATCAATAAAACCTGGCTTAACCAGGTTTTTTAGAGTAAATTTATAGTTACCATTTTGGTCTATAATAACTGAATCGGTTAATGTTTTTTCGGCAAATAATAATTTTATAGAATCTTTATTTTGATAAAGATAAACGATGTGATCTTTAACAATGTTTGGGTTAATCTTCCCTTCAATCAATACAAGACCGGTAGAATCTTCATGACGTTGACTACAATTAGTAAACGCAAGCAACAAGCAAAATAAAGTTACAATTAATGTCGCTGTTGTTTTCATGAAAATTCTATCCGGTATGTAATTAAACAAATAATGATTATTTAAGTGAGCGCATATAGTTAATTACTTTCCATCTTTCAGAATCGCTTAACTTTTCTTTGTAAGAAGGCATTGGTTTACGACCATCTGTAATTTTCCAGAACCATTCTCCATCTGTTACTTTAGCCATTTCAGGTGTAGTAAAATCTCCACAAGAAATATCTAATTTTTCAGCTTTTGTACCATCACCTTTTCCTTTAGCACCATGGCATGATTTACAATGTTGGTTGTACAACTCTTTACCTTCACCTGTAGAACCTGCTTCAACTTTTACAGGATTCTTTTTTGCGATTGCATCTGCAGGAGCTGGCCAAGGTTTACCTTTTGGTTTTGACTGTGCAGAAACTGAACTGCTGAACATGATGCAGGTAGCAACCAAAGTTATTCCTGCGAATAGATTTCTAACGTTTTTCATAATTTTTAATTTTTGTTTTTGTTTAAACTACTGATTTTTTTGATTTTGAATACTTGAAATATAATGTAAATGAGTGTTCCCCAAATGGCTAATATAATTAAATCTGACGCAACCATAAAATATATTGGCGCTTTTTCTCGTGAAGCTGAAAGTGAACGTTCGGGCTGTGAATTAATTAGTAACCCTTTCTTTACTCCCCAATTTACTTCACCTATTTTTTCGAGACTTCCGAAATTATCATCATCTTCAATTTTAGCAACAACAATTAATTTTCCGTTTTCATCACCGGGCAAATCTTTTGGCATGGTAAAACTAACATTACCACTTTCGTCTGTGGCTGTACCTTCATTTATAGGCAACAAACTAAACAAACGTTTTACATATAACTTCACTGTTACATCTTTAATAGGTTTATCTTCTGATGTTACCAATGCTTTACAAACGCTATCCGAATTTGAAAAACTTAAAGTAAGCTTTGCTTCTTTTTCCTGAGAAAATGAAAAGTATGGTATTAACATAATACCTACGCAAATGATTAAAAAATATTTATACATTTTCATACAATTGATTATTTATAATTGATAATTTCATCTTTACCTTCCAATTTACCTTCTGCCACTTCCCATACCGAAATGATCGGAAAGAAACGAGAGAAAAGCGTTACGATAAGTAACATAGCAGCAAATGTTGCTGTAACAATGGTCATCTCTATCAAACTAGGTGTATAGTGTTTCCATGATTCAGGAACATCTTGAATTGGAAGATATGGATGAACCAATCCAGGAATTACTATTAGGTAACGTTTAAACCAACCTGCAACTACAACTCCAAAAGCCAATATGGTTAAAGGTAATGGTTTGCGCATAGCTGGAATTAATGGTAATAATGCAGGCAATGCTATACCAAATATTACCACCGACCAATAGAACATTGCATCTCCACCTATAAATAAATCTAACAAGTGATTTGCGTGTAATCCCGACATTATGTAAGCAGGCACTAAATATTCGTTTACATTGAAGTATCCGTAAATACATGCCATCAAAACAAGTGCTTTTCCAAGTTTATCAAAATGCATTTCTGTTAAATATTTCTCAAGATTATATGCTTTACGAAATATGTAAACTGCTACAATCATTCCAGCAACACCTAATAAAAATGCGCCAGAAACAAAGTATGCACCAAAATTTGTACTATCCCACTCGGCACGAAGGGTTGTTGCAAATAACCACGCTGTAACGGTATGAATTGAAACTCCAAGTGGTATAACCATTACAGTTAAAATCTTCACACTTTTCTTAAGAATTTTCCATTGTTCAGGTGATCCTTCCCAACCGTATGAAAATATTTCATACATTTTCATTTGCCATTTTGGTTTATTGGTTAAATGGTTTTTACATGTAGAAAGTGATGGAATTAAAGGGATAAACAATAGAATAATACTAGCCGTAACATAAGTTAAAATTACAATAATATCCCAAACAATAGGAGACTGAATTCTGCCATGTGTAACTAAATGATACAACCTTTCAGGACGCCCCATAGCTGCAACGATACTCACACCTGCGAGCATAATAGCTGCTACTGCAATAATTTCTGCAATCCTTGATAATGGTCGGTACCATTGAAAATTAGTAAGCTTTAGTACTGCCGACATTAATACACCAATTAAACTAA
>CANKGI010000174.1 GCA_947481365.1 Bacteroidota bacterium
AGTTGGTAATATTTAAAAACAAAAGCCCCACAAATTAATGTGGGGCTTGCATAAAATTTTCACAAGTTTAGTTTATTTAATAACCAATACTTTTGAATGTAAAATTGTTGTTCCGCTATGTGTGACTAATGTATAAATTCCGCATGAAAGAGTGTTGATGTTATAATTTAAATCATAAGTACCCGATTCAAAAAAAGCATCAGTTAATTTAATCATCTGCTGACCTTTCAAATCGTAAATGATAATCGAAACATTTTCTGAACTTTTAAGATCAAATTTAACATTCATTAACGATGATGTAGGATTTGGATAAACGTTTATCTGACTAATTTGTCGTGTATTGGTAACAATACTGCTGTAAATAAATTGGTCGAAACTTAGGTTATCAATATAAGCAATCGAAAGACCGCGAGGATTATTACCACTTCTAAATTGAATTTGAATGGTTGCGCTATCGGGAACTTGCGGAGGTGTACTGTTATAATTTATTGGAACCAAAAATGGAGTATAGGTATTTACAGTACTTTGTGAATTAATACCTCCTCCGCCAACACCTTGCCCGTTCTTCCACAATCCGATATAAATGTCTAATGAATCACCGTTTTGAGGGATGAATTTATAAAATCCTTTTAATGAAATTGGTGTTGAAGTAACAGGAAAAGTTGGACCCCAGTTTCCGTTGTTACTATTTGTTCCTGTTTGTGTATATCCTTGAAGTTTCATGGCGTAAGTTCCAGCATACACATCAGTAGTTCTCATTACGTTTGATCCCGTAGACGAAATCTTGTTTTCCCAACCATTTAGTGAATAGGTAGATTGTGTCGTCCAATTTTCAAAATCAGGATTTGGTATATTTTGGGTGGTTCCAGTAAAACTAATATTATCAAGTATTACCCAACTCTTGGTATTGATTTGGCTTCCGCTACCGCTATTCGGAATTGTAGATGTAAAACCAATGAACATTGTATCGGGATTAACACCACTCATAAAATTAATTTTAAATGACATTCGTTTAAAACTGCTTGTATTGCTTCCAGTATATAAATACAAGTCATTACTGATGGCAACACCATTTTTCTTCATCGAGATAATCACCCAAGCAGTATCACCAGCATCGATTGAATATTTTAAATAACAAACCATCGAGTCGGGGCGAGCAGTAAATGGAGTACCTCCGTCAAAATTATTTCCATTTGGAGTCCCGTATAATATAGCACCAGGACCATTATTAAAATCCTGACTGTTATTACCCTGCAGTTTTACTGCATACGATCCGGTTTGTCCAGGACTAACTTTGGTAATGGCACCAAAAGTTAACCATTGTGAAGGTATATCCTTGTTAGTTGTTGTCCAACTTTCCATATTCCAATTCGGAATCTGTGCAATGGAAATATTGCAATAAATAATTGCAAAAATCAAAATGATGTTTCGCAAAGCATTTTTTAGTAAAAAGTTCATAATATATGATAGTCTACCTTTAGTGGTAAAAAAGCAAGCAAATCTTAAATGTCACAAATAATACTTTGTTACACAATTCTCATATTTTGTTATACAATTAACATATCAAAAAAAAGTTGTTGGTTTAACCTTAATGGTAAATCAGCGTACAAAGATACGTTGCACTAATGCCGTGTTATCCTACATTTTGGTAGCAAATAAGATGTTAAATACTTCTTTAAAATTATTAACAAACATTGGTGTACAAATGAATTGGAGGAATAAGAATTTACTCATATCAATACTCGTATTTCGTGTATCGAAATACTAAAATCTTAAGAGATAATTATGTCGTCATTTAAAGTAAAAGGTGGTAAACCACTAAAAGGAGAAATCATTCCTCAGGGCGCGAAGAACGAAGCATTGCAAATTCTATCAGCAGTTTTGTTGACCGAACAAAAAGTTACGATTTCAAATATTCCCGACATTCGGGATGTAATGAAATTGATAGAATTACTCGGTGAATTAGGTGTGAAGGTCGAAAAAATAAATATTGATACCTATTCATTTGAAGCTAATAATGTAAATCTTGAATATTTACTGAGTGAAGAATTTAGAAAAATAGGAGCAAGCTTACGAGGGTCAATTATGATTATTGGACCTTTGCTTGCAAGATTTGGCTTAGCCTATATTCCCGAACCAGGAGGTGATAAAATTGGAAGACGTCCTGTAGATACACATTTGCGTGGTTTCGAAAATTTGGGGGCCACTTTTATTCATATGCGCGAAGAACGCACATACAAAATTGACGGAAAGAACTTAAAAGGTACTTACATGGTTTTGGATGAAGCATCAGTAACAGGTACAGCAAATATTGTGATGGCAGCTTCTCTAGCAAAAGGTACAACACAAATTTACAATGCCGCATGCGAACCATACCTGCAACAACTTTGCAAAATGATTAACCGCATGGGCGGTAAAATTACCGGTATTGGTTCAAATCTATTAACGATAGAAGGTGTTGCTAAATTAAGTGGTTGCGAGCACCGTATGTTGCCCGACATGATTGAAATAGGTAGTTTTATTGGACTTGCGGCAGTTACAAACTCAGAGATAACGATTAAAAATTGTGCAATAAATGAACTTGGTGTTATTCCAAATGTTTTCAAAAAAATGGGAATACAGATGGAATTTCGTGGTGATGATATTTACATTCCACAACAAGAATCCTATAAAATTCAAACATTGATTGATGGTTCTATATTAACCATTCGTGATGGTATATGGCCTGCATTTACACCCGATTTAATTTCGATCGCATTGGTTACTGCAACTCAAGCAAAAGGCAGTGTACTCATTCATCAATGGATGTTTGAAAGTAGATTATTTTTTGTAGATAACCTGATTGAAATGGGTTCGAAAATTATTTTATGTGACCCCCACCGTGCAGTTGTTATAGGCTCTAACCGCGAAACAAAACTTCGTGGAATTACAATGAGTTCGCCTGATATACGTGCAGGAGTTGCAATGCTTATTGCAGCACTTGCAGCTAATGGCACAAGCACGATAAACAATATTGAACAAATAGACCGAGGTTATCAGCACATCGATACCCGATTAAAAGCAATAGGAGCCGATATCACACGAATTGAATAATCGTTCAGGTTGCTTATAATTGCAGCGTGAAAAAAATCATTTTTCTTACGTTGCTGATATGTTTGTTTGCATCTTTTCATGTCGATGATGAATTTCAGACTGGCTCATTGGCGCCTGATTTTTCAGCTGTTACGATGAATGGTGATGCATTTCGCTTATCTGAACATAGAGGTTCAATTGTATTTATTGATTTTTGGGCCAGTTGGTGTTTGCCTTGCCGAAAGCAAAATGTAAAGTTGCTAAAGATTCAAGAAAAATACAGACTACTTGCAAGACGTTCGGGACTACGAGTGATTTTTATAAATATATCACTCGATACCAACAAAGATCTTTGGCGCAATGCTGTTTTAAAAGACGAACTGAACACCAAACGACAAATTTGTGATGCCAAAGGTTGGGATTCTGAAATTGTTAAAGCATATAAAGTAAAAAAAGTACCTACCAGTTTTTTGGTTGGAACTGATGGAAAAATAATCGCTAAAGATATTTGGGAAAATAAACTGGATGAGACTATTGATGCTCTTTATAAACAATTGTCAAATTGACACAAGATTTTTTTGGCAATACCTTTGACAATTTAATTCCTCGCACAAAATGATATTTAACCGAAAAAGTAAAAACAAAAACATGAACGAAGAGTCAAAGCAGGAAAATAAAAGGGCAGCAGGAGATGAGCAAGTAATTTTAGAAGATGTTAATCCTGTTTCAAATGAAGAAAATATTGAGAATCCAGATGAAATAAAGTCACGCATTGAAGAGGATATTAAGGATGTGACAGAAAATGCGGCAGAAAAAGATTGGGCTGCCGATTTTAAAATGATTGAAGATAAATATATTCGTTTGTATGCCGAGTTCGATAATTTCAGACGAAGAACAGCTGCAGAAAGACTAGAACTCTTTAAAACTTCCAATCAAGAAATGCTTGTAGCTCTCTTACCTGTGCTTGACGATTTTGAACGTGCAATGAAATCAATAGAACAAGCCAAAGATATTCAAGCGGTAAAACTAGGAGTAGAGCTGGTTTCGTCTAAAATGAGAAACATCCTTTCTCAAAAAGGCATGAAAGTAATGGAGTGTATTGGAAAGGATTTTGACAGCGAATTTCACGAGGCAATTACCAATATACCTGCACCAACAGAAGAATTGAAAGGAAAAGTAGTTGATGTTGTTGAGAACGGATATTTTTTAAATGATAAAGTTGTTCGATTTGCAAAAGTAGTTGTAGGCGAATAATCAATTTGATAATTAAGTAATTTGATGATGAGATAATGAATATTCATCTGTCAAAAAATATAAAATCTGAATGAGCTAATTAGAAAGCAAATTGTCAAATTTTCTAATTATCAAATCATCAAATATAAAACATGGCAAAAAGAGATTTTTACGACATACTGGAAGTTGCTAAAACAGCAAGTGCTGATGAGATAAAGAAAGCATATCGCAAGCAAGCAATTAAGTTTCATCCCGATAAAAATCAGGGAAATAAAGAAGCTGAAGAGAAATTTAAAGAAGCAGCTGAGGCATACGAAATATTAAGCGATGCTGATAAAAAAGCGAAATACGATCGCTTTGGTCATGCCGGTGTTGGCGGTGCTTCGGGTGGTGGATATGGTGGCGGACATCATATGAACATGGATGATATTTTCTCACAGTTTGGTGATGTGTTTGGTGATGGAGGAGGAAGTCCATTTGATTCATTTTTTGGTGGCGGTGGAGGAAGAGGTGGTCGCAGATCAGCTGGAGTTCGTGGAGGAAATGTTCGCATAAAAGTAAAATTAACATTGCTCGAAATTGCAACCGGAGTTGAGAAAAAATTAAAATTTAACCGACAAGTTACTGCCGAAGGTTTAACATTTAAACAATGTGGAACCTGTAATGGAAGCGGGCAAGTGAGACGTGTTACTCAAACATTTTTGGGACAAATGGCAACAACATCAACTTGCCCTTATTGCCATGGATCTGGACAAACAGTTGACAAACGCCCTGCTGGTGCCGGACCAGATGGATTGGTTTCCAAAGAAGAAATAGTATCTGTTAATATTCCTGCTGGAGTTGCTGATGGAATGCAACTATCGATGAGTGGAAAAGGAAATGCTGGACCAAATGGTGGACCTGCCGGTGATTTAATTATTCTTATTGAAGAAATTGAAGACGATGTATTGAAACGTGATGGAAACAATATTGTTTTCGATTTTCATATATCGTTTATAGATGCCACTATTGGCACACAAGTAGAAGTGCCAACGGTTGATGGGAAAGTGAAGTTGAAAATAGATGCAGGTACTCAAGGTGGGAAAATTTTACGTTTACGTGGAAAAGGAATTCCTGAATTAAACACTTCGCACCGTGGTGATCAATTAATTCATATCAATATTTGGACACCACAAAAATTATCAATAGAGGAAAAAGAGATGCTCGAAAAAATGCGTAACTCCGATAATTTTAAACCTCATCCTGGTAAAAACGACAAAGGTTTCTTCGATAGAATGAAAGAGTATTTTCATTAACAGTGAAAGTTATTTCCCATTCTTCGCATCTTCCCACTTCACCGATTTTACATCTTTTAAAACACCTATTTGTCCTACAAGTTCTTCAATATCGGTTTGCCTTTTATCAAGTGATTTTATTTCGGCAATAATCATATTATGGTCTTCTGTATTAATTGAACTTATGTGCAAAGTGCTGATATTTTTCACAGCGTTTACCAATACACTCCGAAGCTCTTCCATTGTATCTTTTGAACAATGTATCCGAAGCAAATACTTAAACCCTGAATTTTCTATTTGAACTATTTTTTTGTCAATTTTATTTCCTA
>CANKGI010000175.1 GCA_947481365.1 Bacteroidota bacterium
AAATCATACTTACTGTGGTGGTTGTTTTGGATTGCAGCCCAAATTTATGTGTTGCATAATTTAGGACTTGCACTTAATTCTTCCATTGCCGATAGTCTTGTTAGCAATATTTTTCTTGCGCTCATCGGATTGGTTTTATACAATGTGATGCGCTTTTATCAACCCGAAAAAGAAAACACTTTTTACCTTCATATTTGGGTAATTCTTATTACCGTGTTTAGTTCAATCTCTGTTAACTGGCTTCTAAGTAAGGTTTGCGTAGCCGACACTTATTATACAAAATTTATTGAACAAGCTTTTCCATTTCGGTTTGCATACAATTTTTTAATGCTGGCTTTTATTTCGTTGATGATTTGGATGATATTTTATTTTAAAAACGAACAAGAAAATGCCAAACGAAAATCAGATACCGAAAAGCTTGCTCGCGAAGCCGAGCTTACTAGTTTACGTCAGCAATTGCAACCACATTTTTTATTTAACAGTTTAAATTCAATTAGTGCACTAGCTGGTTCGCAACCCGAAGAAGCTCGAAAAATGATTCAATTACTTTCCGATTTTTTGAGAGGCACTTTGCGAAAAGACGATCAACAAAATATTTCACTCAAGGAAGAAATTGAACATTTACGATTGTATCTTGAAATTGAAAAAGTACGTTTCGGACATCGGTTAAACACCAATATTGAAATCGATGAAAAGTGTTTAGAAATGAAATTGCCTTCACTGCTTTTACAACCTGTTGTTGAAAATGCCATCAAATTTGGTTTGTACGATACCACCGAAGCTATTACAATCAACATTCGCACTACATCTATTTCAAACGAACTCATCATCAAAGTTGAAAACCCCTATGATGCAGAAACATCAAGGCCTGTAAACGGAACAGGATTTGGATTGAGCTCTGTTGAAAGACGATTGTTTTTATTGTTTTCGAGAAATGATTTGCTACAAACCGAAACAAATAAAAATATTTTTATCACCACCATAAAAATTCCACAATCATGATCAAAACAATCATCATCGATGACGAACCTTTGGCTCGTACAATTATAAAAGATTACTTATCGAAGCATGAAGATTTTACCATTGTACAAGAATGTAATGATGGATTTGAAGGAGTAAAAGCCATACAGCAACATCAACCTGAATTGATTTTTTTAGATATACAAATGCCAAAAATAAATGGCTTTGAAATGCTCGAATTGATTGAACAACCACCGGGAGTCATTTTTACAACAGCTTTTGACGAATATGCCATCAAAGCATTTGATACACTTGCTATCGATTATTTGTTGAAACCTTTTAGCAAAGATCGTTTTGACAAAGCCTTACAAAAATGGAAAGACCAACGTCACACCGTTGAACAGAAAACTAAAACAGAAACATTAATCGACACGAACTCAAAACAGCCCGAAGAAAATTTGCGTGTGGTGGTAAAAACCGGAACAAAAATTCGCATCATTCCAGTAAACGATATCATCTATTTTGAAGCCGATGATGATTATGTAAAAATTCACACACCCGAAGGTTCGTATTTAAAAAAGAAAACCATGCAACATTTTGAAAATGTACTGCACCCTTCGCAGTTTGTTAGAGTTCATCGTTCGTATATTGTAAGTGTTCCTCAAATCACAAAAATCGAATCGAACGACAAAGAAAATCACGTGGTGGTTTTAAAAAACAACGCACGCATTCCATTAAGCAAAACTGGTTATCCGAAATTGAAAAGTATATTAGGATTGTAATATTCTAGCCTTCAATCGCCCTGTTCATAAAATCAAGCATGGGTTTCATCGCTTTAAAAACAGTGGCGCAATATTTCTCAAAATCTTTTTCGTGCAATTTCTTTTCGTCAAATTCATGCCACATCAAAAATGCTTTATGTTTTAAAAATTCAACAGCAGGATTTTCGGCCTCATAACCTTTTGGTGGTCGTTGTAATTTTTCACCACGCAACTCACCAAAATATTTTATGAACTCTTTATTACCAATAATTTTTTTAAACTCATCAAAATTGTAATCAATTTCCTGACGGATTGCAGCAAGGTGTTCGGGCATGGGTGCGTAACTTCCTCCGGCTATAAAACATTCATTTGGCTGAATGTGCAAATAATATCCTGCAAATGGTGAGCTTTTTCCGCCACGGTTAAAACTCAAACCAAAATTAGCTTTATATGGCTCTTTGTTTTTCGAAAAACGCACATCACGATTAATTCTAAACATACATTGCTTGGCTTCTAATCCTACAATCGAATTGTCGAACGCTAAAATCTTTTTAATCATCGATGAAACCATTTCAATCACCTCTTTGCGTATTTCATCGTATTCTTTTTTATTTTTATCAAACCAATCTTTGTTGTTGTTTTTCTTGAGTTTCGATAAAAAAAGTAATGCTCTTTTGTAATCCATTTCAATTCATTTTAGGGCAAGTTACAGAATTGATTATTTTTGCCAAATAAGCTATTAGATTTTAGCGGTTAGTGATCAGAGTGTTTTCTGTTTGCTTTTACTAAAAGCTGATGGCTAAAGGCTAACAGCTAATTTATGCACGACAGAGAAAGACCAAGTTTTGAAGACAGCAACAATGTAACCGTACAACGTTGTTTTTATGCCTACGAATTTGCTCGCGATTATATTCGCGATAAAGAGACAGCCGATATTGGCTGTGCAGATGGATATGGCACTACATACCTTGCCGATTATACCAAATCAACAGTTGGTGTTGACTACAGTGAAGTAACCATTGAAGATGCCCGAAAAAAGCATGCAGCTAAAACCAATTTGAGTTTTAAAGCAGGCAAAGTTCCGCCAATTCCGTTGGATGATAATAGCAAAGAAGTTGTTACAGCGTTTCAGTTTATTGAACATATTGAAGACCGACTCGGTTTTATAAAAGATGTTTACCGTGTGCTTAAACCGGGAGGAACATTTATTTGTACTACACCAAATGTAAAAATGAGTATCGCTCGTAATCCTTTTCATGTGCACGAATACACGTTTGACGAAATGCAAAAAGAAATGTCATCAGTGTTTGGCAGTTTTGAAATAAAAGGTTTGCAGGGAAACGAAAAGGTGAATAAATATTATGAAGAAAATTCACGTTGGGCTAAAAAAATATTAATGCTCGATCCTCTGGGAATCCATAAAATACTGCCATCTTCGTGGATTATCAAACCGTATAATTTTTTAACAACCATGATGCGAAAAGATTTGAAGGAGCAAAACAACGATACGTTGAATATTACTTCAAAAGACTTTTTTCTAACCAACGAGCGACTTGATTTTACCTGGGATATTTTTGTAGTGGCAAAAAAATAACTTGCTATCTGTCTAAATATTGTGCTAAAGGTTTCCAGTAATAATCTTTCCAGCCTTCGGCAATATCATCGGCATGTTCGTTCGGAATTCCTGTTTGATAAAAATCCATGCGCGTTCCTTCTGGTATTTCGGTAAACACAAAACATACTTCCGAAAAATGATCATCAGGCCAGCCCTCTTCATTAGCTCTCCATGTTTGCACAATTTTTTTACCACGCTCGAGTAATACATTTTTACCATGAGCATAGCCATCAAAGGTGCTAAACTCCTCGCCTTCTTTATCTTTTATTTTTGCTTCGCCACCCGTAAACGAACTGTGTATACGCGCATCCATAATACACTTATACAAGTCAACCGGATCAGTATAAAATATTTCTGTCTGATGAATATCTGTAGTTTTCATATCCTACTTTTTAATCAGTTAAATATAATAAAAAAAGAGAAGCCCAAATAGAACTTCTCTTTCCTTTTTAAAATATTTTATTGTACTTATTCGATCACAACCTTTTTATAAGTAACACCATTATTTGCTTTTACCTGAACAATAAAAACACCTTTGCCTTCAATATTTAAAGTTGTTGCATTTTCTTTTGTTTCGATACTTTGAAGCAATTTGCCTGTAATATCAAATACATTAATTGTTGAACTGTTAACGATAGGCATATCAACATTTACAACCACATTTCCTTGTGATGGGTTTGGATAAACCGAAACATGATCGGTAATATTTATTTCGTTAACCCCAACTGTTGAAGTGATGGTAAAATAATTAGCACTTGTAGAAACGGTTGCAGATTTTGTATCGGTTAATCTGATTTTTGCTTTTGTTGATGATAATGAGTTTGGCGAAATCAACCAAGCTAATGTACCTGCAGATGCTAATGTACGAGGTGATATTACTTTGTAAACGGTATCGTTTAACAATAATTCAATTTTAACCGAATCAACATTTGCGCTTGCCCATGTGATGTTATAATTATGATTTGCATACCAGTTTTCGCCACCAACTGGTGATGATAATGTAATTCCTGCAACCGATGAACTAATCAAAGTCATCGTTGAGAAATCAATTTTATTTACCCAATAAATACTATCGATAAATGGATTGCGATTATGTTGAATTGAATTGATGTATTCATGTCGTGCAATTTCCCAAGCATCTGGTGGATCCTGGAAATGCCATTTTTTAAGCACCGCTTGTTTTTGTTGAGCAGGTAAAGACCAGTTTTGTGAGTTCACTCCATTGTAAGCTGTACACATATAAAACAAAGCTCGTGCTAAATCTCCTTTATGAGCATCACGTGGCTCGTAAACTGTATTTCCTGCAGAGTCTAAACCAAGTTTTCCCATTCCGGTTGATGAAGTATATGTTGGTGTAACAACTTCGCCAAAAGGATAATTTGAACGTTTACCATTTGCATTTAATTGATCAGCCGGAAATAAATGATGTTGATCATTATACTCAGGAAGTTCTTTTCCATTTGCTCCATTTGGCCAATTAGGATTTCCCACATTGCTTGGCATCCAGCTTTGGCAAAAAGAATGTTCGCGAGTTAGTGTTCCTAAATTTCCTCCTGTACCTGTCCACCACATAAACGGATCATTATAAACATATGGTAAAGTTGAGTAAACACAGTTCACAATTTTTTTCCCTCCTGTCGTGTCTCTTGCAATAAAATTGTCGACAATACTGGTTGTGTAATTGCTATAAAAAATAGTATCGTGAACATTTATTTTTGCATGTAAATCATTTACAAAAGTTGGTGCTGCCGAACTAATTGTTCCGTAGTATGAACCAATATTACTTCCTGTTGAAGTAATGCTGCCAGCAAGTGCTGAAGTGGTCAAATAATTTTCAAATCCCGATGGGCCGTTGAATGCAAAAACAGAAAAATTATAGGTTGAATTAGCAATGATATTTCTAGGTATAAAACTAGTATCTGAACCAACATAAGCTACTTGTGAAGTTCCAATATAATCTCCTCTTACATAAGTTTGACCATCAACAGGAATATCGGTAATTGCCGAACCTTTTTTTCTGAGTACAATATATTTTTCTGGAGCTGCACCTGCTGCATTCCTATATGTTACACTTAACGTGTATGCTTTTAAATTAGAAAAAGTAAGATTTGTTGGTTGGCTAAGTGGCTCAGTTGCGTAGCTTCCACCAATACCATATAAATTAATCACAAAAGGATTTTTTAACGAATCGTTATTTGCAAAAGACAATGTTGCCTTTTTTGTTCCACTAGTTAATGGATTAAATGTAACACTAAAAGTATCTGTGCTGTTTGAAGCTATTGAAGATGGAAAATAATTAACAGTATAATCTGAAGCATTAGTTCCTGTTATTGTTTTATTACTTAATGTTAACGCTTGTGATGTTCCATTATTTTCAATTTTAAAAAGTGTAGATGCAGTTTTTCCAACAACATAAGTGCTTCCGTTTACGATACTTGCTGTACTTTGTTTTACATTGATGGTTGCATTCGGACTTGCTGGTGCAGCCTGTATGTATATACTATCTAATGCCACATTACTTCCCGATACTTTACTTGTGTAATAAAAACGAATGCAACGAGTTGT
>CANKGI010000176.1 GCA_947481365.1 Bacteroidota bacterium
TTACCTCTTAACTTTATTCGTTATTGTTCAGTATCCTCTTCATATCGCTTTATTAGCTCTTCATCCGACATCTCACTTAATTCATCTTCTGACAAATCGGTGGTTTCTAAAAGCGCATCTATTATTTCTTCACGCGTCATGATTTGTAATTCGTCCTCGTAATCGGATTCTTTTACAGACTCGTTATCGGGCTCGTAATCGGGCTCGTTTTTGAAGTTTATTTCTTCAGGATCCTCCTGCAGTTTTTTGTTTTTTGTTGCATTCCAAGCATTTCGCAATTCCTCATCCGACATATTGCTTAATTCTTCCGTTTCCAACGATGTCGTTTTTTTAAGTGATCTTATCATTCCATTACGAGTTAGAGGAGGAGAATCATTCGTAGGTAAGTCAGAATCGATAGGCTCTACTGCTTCTGCCAAATTATTTATTACATCGGTTTTAAGCGGTGTAAAACTACCCTCATTTACGTTCGTTTCAATGGGGTTGTTATTGTTTTTTTTAGTAAGATCAATTTTCGTCTTATGATCCTGCTCTTGAATAGATGATTCCACCGGTTCAACGTTTTTACTTAATTCATCGAGTGCGGCTCTTGCAATTTTTGGAAGATTGATCGACATGTGTTCATACGTCATGTTTTCTATTGAAGGCGGTGGTGGCAATTCAGAGGTTTCTGCAAAGAAAGGATTCACTGCTGCTAGAGGCATTCTTCTCGAATCTAACGTATTAATTCTTCCACTTGCTACGGCATATTCTTTAAACGTTGTATCTCTAAGTGATGCATCATAATATTCGATATACTCAAACTTCTCTGCTCTTCGATCAATGTCTTCTTTCAATCGATCCATGTATTCCATGAAATCATTTTGAATCATTTTAAAGTCTTTTGACTTTGCATCAAAGGCAGCAAAAACATCTGCCTCATTCTCCTCGGATTTTACCAGCGAAGCATCGATAGAAGAATTATTTTCCAAATTTTCTTCAGTTTTTTTCAATGCAATCATGGCGTTATAGGAAGAAATATATTCACTGAGGGTGGAACGCATGATGTTTATTAAGTCGTTACTCTCTGCTCTATTTCGAGCATAAAAATCCTCCGTATCCCGATGCCATTGATTAAGGTAATCTATTTTTTGATCCTTGATATTGTTGTAAATCTTCAATCTTTCCAATCGGGTTTCCTGCATTAAATTATGAACGATTGGCGCAACAATCTCTTCATGGATTTGATGAACTCCGAATGGGAAATTTGTTTTACTCCCATCCTCTGCAATCCAACAGTCCGACATGATATCATATTTTACTTTCGAACTCGGTTTAAGTTGAAACGGTTCATAGCTCTCTGCAGAATCCTGATAATTAAATTGCTCGTTTCGTATCCTTTCAATTTCATCTGACTCTAGGTTGGGGGAGTAATGATTGTAAGAACATTTTAAAATCTTAAAAAGTGTTTTGTTGGATGAATCAACCATTGTATTGGTGGATGCTATTTTCACCTGAGAGATTGCCTGAACAGAATTAGCCATATTCATCATTAACGTTTTCAGTACTTCTTCAAATTGTATTTGATGCTTCTCTAATGATTTTTTCATTTCATTCAATGAATGAAATCTTGCAATCTCGTCTTGGTAAGTGGTGCTATCAAAAATATTGAATACTGGCGCATTCCCTGTTTCGGCAGTTGCATGTTCATCGATGAACCGTGCATGATCACTGTCCGGTAAAATTACTGGAAGTGAAACGGATGTTAAATCTAAATCCTGAAGACAAAAAGAAGATGTTCGCAAGGTTCTATCGATTTTCCCAAAATAATCATGATACGTTACATTTTGAATAGATAAAGAATAATCATCAGTATTCACTAGCTCTGCTTCGTCAGATTTCTCAACGATCGGTGCTTCTTTCATCAATTCATCTAAATCCGTTACGGTGTTGGTAAATAATTCAGCTTGCTTTAATGTATTCAGGTTGAAGTTTTGTGTATTTACAGAGCTCGTAAAATCTATCATAAAACTTTTATCTTCAAAAGGTATTTGTGCTGCTATTGGAACATAAGCCACACCTAACTTATTTACCTTGTAGTCTCTGAATATTTCTTTATGCGAAGTTTCAAATTGTTCGATTTTACTGTAATTGTCGTCAATTTGAATTTGCAATTCTTTCATTTTTAGATGTGCCATAATCCCAAAGTAAATGGGGACAAGCAAAAAGAATAACACGAAGCAAATGGTTTTTGTTTGTTTTGCTTTTGCAATTTCTTGCTGCCATTGTGCAATGTTTTCTCTGCAAAGGGCTATTTCTTTTTCATATTTTTCCTCTTCACTCACAATTTTCTCGGCAGCTTGTTTGTAGTAATCAAACATGATTTTTGCCTGATCTTGAAAAATATTGGCTGAGTTTGTAAAAATTTTTCCGCTCATCATTTGAATGCTTTTATTGTTTTAGTTTGAATACGTTTTTTTTCTTTGTTTTGTTAACTCTTTACATCGTAATAGATGTAAATTGGCCACTTTTTCATCATCTCCTCCATCACGTAATAACTCGTATAATTTATTTAGTTCGGTTACCATTTGTTGGTCAAGTTCAATTGCAAAAGAATTATTGCTAGGTGATAAATAACGAACCTCTTCTTTAAGGATTTCTATTCTCATTTTGAAATCAAGCCATTTCGTAGGGTCTTTTGTGAAAAGCATTTCCATTTGGCTTATGAGAGATAATATTTCTTGTTTTCCTTTGCTCAAATTCTCTTGCTCCAAAGCAACTGAAATAGCCTTGTCCGTGCTAATTTGAGATAAGAAATAAGCGATAGCTAAGAAAAATAGTGTCAATAGCTGTAAATAAAGTTGATATTTAAAATCGACAGGGTAGGTATAACAGAAAACAGCTAAAGCTATTGAAAAGAGGCTGTAAAGCCGTACAGAGATAAGACGAATCCCAAGCCCTGCTATTTGATGGTTAAAATCAAGATAAATACCGAGTAGTCCAAATATGGTAACAAAGTTTAGAAAATAAATAAAGCAAGCCAATACTAAATTAAGCCAAAAAATGTTATTCCTGTTTTCATCTTTCGTTAATAGGAAAAACCCAGTGAATATTAAGGCAATGCCAAATAGGAGTACGATGTATCCAAATGATTTGCTTTTCTGTTTCATATCAGTTAGTTTTTAATCCACATTGGGGACAGAAAGGTGCTTTGCCCACTTTATAGCCACATCTAAAACAACCTCCTTCTTTCGACTCAACAGGTTTACCACAGGTTGCACAGAAAGCGGCACCTTCTGCCATCGGCGAATGACAATTAGCACAAGAGCTGCCACTAGCAGATAAAGCGGTACCACAACTCACACATTTCTTTGCCATAGTGTCATTATCGGCACCACATTTCACACAGCCATTGTACGGGTCGCCACAATGTGGACAGAATTTCATGGTGCTACTAAATTTTTTTGAGCAATTTGAGCAATATGTTTCATGCCCCGGAAAATTTATTGGTGACTCTTTATCCGTTGGATTTACTTGCGGATTCCTGGTATTTGGTTGCATTAAACCGCTGCCAGCCAAACTGCCCATCAAATTCGTTGCGATCACGGCACTTAATAAACCTCCCTGTCCATTGCTGTTACCTAAGCTATCTACGGCTTTATCTGCTACATCAAATACCTGCGATTGCTGCCAAGTATAACCCCCAATTATTTGTGCACTCTGCTGCGACATAGCCTTGAGAATCATTTTACCGGTATCGGTATTGGAATCAACTTCTATAGTGGTAATGTAGAAACTAATTAATTGAAACCCATAATCTTCCCAGAAAGCAGCAATGGATAGTCTTAAATGTTCTGAGAGGTTTTCTAAATATGCGGAAATAGTTTTAATTCCAATTTTATTTGAAATGATAAATTGAAGTAATACCGATTTCGTTTTCGCAACTGTGGCACCGAAAAAGTTATCCGTAAGTTGTTTTGTGTTAAAGGAGGATGACGTTCCAACTAATTTGATTAAAAATCTTTCGGCATCAACAATTTTTATTCCATATCGTCCTTTTGCAAGAAGTGGAACCATGGTTTGGTAATCCGGGTCATGATACATCATTGAATCAGTGGTCCAGTCAAGGTTCAATGGCATTAACTTATTGACGAACCAAACCTCCGCAGTGAAAGGATTTTTTCCACCGAAAGGAATTCCAAATAAGTTTCTTATGATTGGCAAATTCTCTGTGTTTAAAGTGTGTTTTCCTGGACCAAACTTGCCGATGATTTGTCCCTTCGAAAACAAAATTGCCTCTTGCGATTCTGCAATAATAAGTTGCGTGTAGGTGCTTAAATTATCATGTGGAAATTTCCAAGCAAAAAGTTGCTCCTCTGTATTCGGTTCCCATCGAACGAAATCAATTATTGCTGCCATAATAAAATTGTGAAAAGTGATTATTGGTCTTTATTTTTTTAGCAAAATACTGAATTAATTATTCGCATTTTAGCATTTACAACTTTTCAGGCTATTTATAATCAATCTAAGCTGTGTGCGTGAATGCATAGAAAAGATGCTAAGTTTCAAATATCATCTAAAATAGCTGTTTTTGTTTTATTAAAGGTCAATCGTGTAAATAATATGGTATATTAACTCAAAGCATAATCTAAATCGAAACATTTCTTATTCCTTGACAAACTGTTGTATTTGATCATTTATCTTTATAATATAAACTCCTGCAGCAATGGATGAGATATTTATTTCAGTTTTATCATCGATTAAAAATCCAGTGACTACTACTTGGCCAATGCTACTCATGATGCTATACCTGATATTCTCTTCTGTTAGGTTATATTTATTAACGATTAATAGGGTGCTTGCAGGATTTGGATATATGGTTAGTTTACTGCAATCTTTCATGTTTCTATACATTCCTAGTTTATTTATGTTTACGCAGGTGGAGGTGTCTGTGCAATTATTGATGCTAACAATTACTGCATAATCGCCATTGATTGTTGCTGTATAACTTTGATTTGTTGCCCCTGGAATAATTGAATGCCCCAAATTACAATCCAACCATTGATAGAAAGCCCCGTTTTGTTTCGCGATAATTGTATAGCTATTTATTAATTGAGTCGTTACAAATGGCAAAGGATTTACATTGACCATAACCGAATCGGATTTAAAGCATCCGGTGGCGGTTGTGGTTTCGGTTAAATAATATTTAGTGGTGGTCGTTGGGCTTACTGTTGGAATGGCATTGGTGGAAGTAAATCCGGCTGGCATGGAGCTCCACAGATACGTATTACCACTCACCGCACTAGCTCCGATCGTAGTATTTGCACCATTGCAAATTGTTTTTATTGCACCTACATTGGCATTAGGCAAAGGATTTACATTGACCATAACCGAGTCGGATTTAAAGCATCCGGTGGCGGTTGTGGTTTCGGTTAAATAATATTTAGTGGTGGTCGTTGGGCTTACCGTTGGGTTGGCATTGGTGGAAGTAAATCCGGCTGGCATGGAGCTCCACAGATACGTATTGCCACTCACCGCACTAGCTCCTATAGTAGTATTTGCACCGTTGCAAATTGTTTTTATTGCACCTACATTGGCATTAGGCGAAGGATTTACATTAACCATAACCGAATCGGATTTAAAGCATCCGGTGGCGGTTGTGGTTTCGGTTAAATAATATTTAGTAGAGGTCGTTGGTTGGAGATTCCGACGTAATTGACCACCTTTTTTCGATTTTCATTGACCACCCATTTTCGATTTAAACTGACCACCCGTTTTCGGGCCAAATTGACCACCCTTATTCGGTCTAAACTGACCACCTGTTTTCGGAGCAAA